>JAKATS010000177.1 GCA_021818645.1 Acidobacteriota bacterium
GCCGGCTGTTCAAGCCTAACTCGGCATGGATATAGGGCTGGATCGCGCCGTGCGCGCGCAGCCGCCGCAGCCGCGCCGCCAAGGCGGAATCGCCGGTCGTAACCATGCCGCCATCGCCGGCACCGCCCAGGTTTTTAGTGGGATAAAAACTGAAACAGCCCAGTGTGCCCAGCGTGCCGGCGCACTGGCCGCCATAGGTGGCGCCGATGGCCTGGGCCGCATCTTCGATGACCGGCAAATAATGCCGCTCCGCAATGGCGTGGATGGCGCGCATGGCCGCCGGCCGGCCATAGAGATGGACCGGCATTATCGCCCGGGTACGCGGACTGATCCGGGCTTCCAGTTCCGCGGGGTTCAGATTGAAGCTGGCGGCTTCAATATCGGCGAAGACCGGCCGCGCGCCTGATAACGCTATCGCGCTGGCGGTGGCAAAAAATGAAAACGGCGTGGTGATGACTTCATCGCCCAGCCCGATATCGAGCGCCATCAGCGCCAGCCGCAAGGCATCGGTGCCGGAGGCGCAGGCAATAACGTGGGAAATTTTCAGCCACGCCGCCAATGCCTCTTCCAGGGCTTCGACTTCTTCGCCGAGAATGAATTCCTGCCGCGCGAATACGCGCTCGACGGCGGCATGAATCGCCTCACGCAGCCCTGTGTACTGCGCTTGCAGATTGAGAACGGGAACTCCGCGGTTCATAGACTTGCGGCAGGGGCGGCAGCATAACGAAAGTTTTCCGCTTCCGGCCGGGCCAGCCATTGGCGGAGGGTTTGCGCAGCGGCATCTTTGGCGGAAAGGGTGGGGGGCTGCCCAAGATCAGGCCATTGAATTCCAATCTCCGGATCATTCCAGCGAATGCCGGATTCACTTTGAGGATTATAAAGCGCCGAGCAAAGATATTGAACTTCCGCCCATTCCGAAAGCGCGCAAAAACCGCGGGCAAATCCCGGCGGAGCGAAAACCTGCAGATGATTTTCCGCGGAAACTTCGATGCCATGCCACTGTCCCAGGGTCGGTGATCCGGGGCGAATGTCCACGGCCACCAGAAAGGCGCGGCCGAGGGTCACGCGCATGAGCTTGGCCATGAGCGGGCGCCATTGAAAGTGAAGGCCACGAACGACTCCTTGCCGCGAACGGGAGTGATTTTCCTGTTTCACATCAAGCCGCATGCCGCACGAGGAAGCAATATCCGCCCGATATGCCTCAAAAAAATAACCGCGTGAATCAGAAAAAATCATGGGCTGGCCAACCACCAATCCATTCAGCCCGCGTTCCAGAATTTCACATGACATGACAGGCGAGTATCAATTTTTAAATCGTTTAGCCGATGCAGGCAGACACAGGCGGGTGATACGACACATTCATGCGCGCCTGCGCAGCACAAAAATCGGCCACCAGGCTTCGCGCCGCATCTTCATCGCCCGCGCGGACAATGTGCATCGCCCGGCTGATCCATGGCGTCCACTCCCGCAAGCTGGCATAAGTCACGCGGGGCAAACCATGCTTCCGGGGGGGACATAACGTTTCCCCGGGGCCCAGCCAGGGTTCGCGCAGACGCTCTCCTGGGCGCAGGCCAACGACTTGTAAAGGGATATCCACTTCAGGACGCAAACCGGCCGCGCGAATGGTTTGCAACGCCAAATCCTGGAGCCGAATGGACGGCCCATAATGCGGCATTAAAATCTCGCCATGACCGGCAGACCGGGCGCCGCGGATAATGGCGGCAGCGGCCTGGGAGGGGGATATAAAATAACGCTCCATATCCGGGTGCGTAATCGTCAGTGGCTTACGAGCCGCAATTTGCCGGCGCCATAAAGGCAGCACGCTGCCCCGGCTGCTGGCGACATTGCATAAGCGAATGATGGCGGTACTTGGCGGGGAACGCTTTTGTGCGGCAAGCAATAAAACCAATTCCGCCAGGCGTTTACTGACGCCCAAAGCATTGCCGGGGCATGCCGCTTTGTCGGTGGAAACCAGCAAAAAGCGGGGGATGTCCAGGCGCGCGGCATATTGCCAAAAACGATAAGTCTGGAAAAAATTATTCTGCAGCGCGGCATAGGGATTTTGTTCCAGAACCGGCACATGCTTATAAGCCGCGGCATGAATGATCTGATCGGGAGCAAAGCGCCGCAGCATGCCCAGGCAGGCGGCTGAACCGGCCTGCATCAATTCGATCGCGATAGGGCTGCGCTGCCGGCGCTGGGAAAAATAATTTTGCAGTTGGTACAGTCCATGCTCGCTATGGTCCAAGCCCAGGATCTGGCAGCCGGGGCGTCCGGTCAAATATTTACAAATCTGACGGCCTAACGACCCCGCGGCGCCGGAAACCAATATGCGCTTCATCCGCGTCAGGAACCGACAATCAGAAAAACGGACGGAAAGCAGGAAGACCAGCGCAATGGCTACCTAATGAACGAACGCGCGCGCGGCCCTCCCGCCAATCCTTGCCGGCCTGGCTGACCTCAGCCCCGCCGGTCCGCGGACATGAAAATTCAGGCAAATAAGTCATGTTCCACAATTTCGCATAACACATGGCCAATCAGAATATGACATTCCTGAATCCGCGGGGTTTCCCTGGATGCAACATCGAGCAGGATATCCACCGAGTCACGCAGCAGTCCGCCTTGCGCGCCTGTCCCTAAAATCCAAAGCACCCCATGCAGAACTTGCCGCGCAGCGACGGGGGGGCCGGCCGCGGCCATCGGCTCTGCGCGGGGCTTCCAAAATGGGCTTTAACAAGTTCCATTGGGAGTCACTGACTTCCCATCGTCCATGCATAGGCGTAAATCGCGGATTTTGCCAGAACAC
>JAKATS010000226.1 GCA_021818645.1 Acidobacteriota bacterium
AAACCGGGCGGGGCGGCGGCGCGGGCCGGATTGCGCGGCGGCCATACGCCGGGATATTACGGCGACACGCCGGTTGAGTTCGGCGGGGACGTGATCACCGCGGTCAATGGCGAACGGGTTGAAAGCGGGTCCGACCTGGAACGCATTCTGATTCTGGACCACGCCGGTCAATGGGTGACTCTGACGGTGGCGCGCGGCGGCAAAATACTGCATCTGCGGGTGCAGCTGGGGCAGAAAACCCACGGCCAGTACAGCGCGTAAGGTTCGTGATCCCATCCCGTCCCGGACATGGACATGGTGCATCAATATTCTGGGCATTGACCGGAACCCTGAATTTCTGAATTTGGCTGTGAAATTTCCATCGCACCCATGCTGACTGGTTGATTGTGCAAATAGAACCTTCACCAGCCATCGCATTGCACCAAACTTCTCGATTCCACAGGCCTCAACAGCGCCGCAGACGAGGTAGATACGGCTTTTCGCAAATATGAAATTGCGCTGGAGAAACTGATCCCGGCGGCGGCAGGCCCTTGATTTCCGGTTCTCTTCTCTATAATGAAAATATGGCCGGACCCGCTACCGAACCGATTGTGAACGCCTTGCGTCAAGTGGTGGACGCTGGAATAGGCCAGGATATTGTGTCCCTGCACTGGGTGCATGATCTGGCCATGCATGAAGGCAGCCTGCACATCACCATCCGGCTGCCGCAGGCGGAGCTGGCCACCCGGGAGCGCATGGCCCGGCTGGAAACGGAAATCCGCCAGGCGCTGCGCGGAGTCACGGACATTGAGAAGCTGGATTTGAAATTTGAAGCACCTGCGCCGGCGGCGAAGCCCGCCGCCGGTCCCGCGGGCATCCCGGGCGTGCGGCATACGATTGCGATCGGCAGCGGCAAAGGTGGCGTGGGCAAAACCACGGTCGCGGTGAATCTGGCGATCGCGCTGGCGGAAATGGGCGCGCTTACCGGACTGCTCGATGCCGATGTCTATGGACCCAATGTCCCCCGCATGCTGGGCCTGACTGAGACCCCGCGCGTGATCGACCGGCAGATTGAACCGCTGACCGGTTATGGGGTTAAAGCCATTTCCATGGGGCTGCTCAACCCCGGAGATCGACCGGTAATCTGGCGCGGGCCGATGCTGCACAGCGCGGTGCAGCAGTTTTTACGGCAGGTCGCCTGGGGCGAGCTGGATTACCTGCTGATTGACCTGCCGCCGGGCACCGGCGATATCTCGCTCAGCCTGGCCCAGAGCGTGCCTTTGAGCGGCGCCGTGGTGGTGACCACGCCATCGGAAGTGGCGCTTGAGGATGGGCGCAAGGCGCTGAATATGTTCCGGCATCTGCAGATCCCGATCCTGGGCCTGGTGGAGAATATGGCCAGCTTCACCTGCCCGCATTGTCACGAACCGGTGGATATTTTCAGCCATGGCGGCGGCGAACGCATCGCGGCCGATTTTGAGGTGCCTTACCTGGGCAGCCTGCCCCTGGATGCCCGCGTACGGGCGGGAGGCGACTGCGGCCAGCCGCCCGCGTGCCTGGGCGCCGGGGACGCATTGGCGCGGCCCTTTTACGATCTAGCGGAACGGATTCGCTCCGCCACCCGGCAGACGACTCCGCATCCCGCCGAGGTAATGACGATTCGAGCCTGAAGCGCGAGGAAAACCGCATGGCCCTGCAAGAGCGCGATTTTTTTGACGAATCCCCTGCCACCAAACCGGCGCGGCTGACCTGCACCCACTGCCGTGAAAGCCTTGAATACGGGCTGGTCTGGATCGTGCGGCGCAAAAAAGCCCAGCCGCCGCGCCTGGCCGACGCCACCGATCGCGCCCGCTTCGCCAAAGCCCAGTCGTATATGGTGCGGCGCGATGATAAGCTGACCTGCGCCAATCCGCGCTGCCGCAAAAGCTTTGAAATCAGCGGCGTGCAATCGGTGGTATTCTTGGATTAACGGCGATGGAGTTCGCCAGCGGCGCGAAGGCGTGCCTGATGCTGCCCGGCCCCGCGAAACGTCCTTTCAAGCAGTCGCACGGACTGATAACTCCTACGCAACAATACAGCCGAAACCTGCTCCGCTCACCGCGGTGGTGCGTTTCGTGTGAAGACCGGGAGTTATCATGCTGGTACTCTACATCGCCCTCGCCGGCGCGCTGGGCGCGCTTGCCCGCTGGGGACTGGTTCTGCTGCTGGGCCGCGTGGCCGGACTGGAGTTTCCCTGGGGCACCCTGGCGGTCAATTTAATTGGTTGTCTGCTGATCGGCATGCTGATGGAAGCAGTCGAGCGGACTCATCTGATTGATCATGAAATTCGGGTGGTGCTGGCCGTCGGCTTCATCGGCACCTTTACCACCTTTTCAACATTTGCCTATGAAAGTCTGCAGATTGCCCGCAGCGGGGAATGGCTGCGGATGGGCATGAATCTGACCCTGAACGTTGTGCTGGGCTTTTTTCTGGTCTGGCTGGGCAGCCAGGCGATACGGCAAGCCTTGCCCCGCCGGCCCGCCGCCGGCGCACATTTTGAGCAGAGTACAATCGAAAAATGAATTTTTCCCCGCGCTGGATCTGGACCGCAATGGTCTGCATCGGACTGCTCGCCACCGCCTGGGCCAGGCTGCCCCCGCGGCCGCCTTTAGGCAATCCCCATGCCAAGGTGAAAGTCCTGATTTTTGAAGACCTGGAGTGTCCCGATTGCGCTCAGTGGCATAAATATCTGAACGCCGTCATTCTGCCCCGCTATGGCAAGCAGGTGGCATTTTACCTGCGCGACTATCCCCTGCCCCAGCATGAATGGGCCTTCAACGCGGCGGT
>JAKATS010000352.1 GCA_021818645.1 Acidobacteriota bacterium
GGAAGAAAAACGATGGCGGGGCGATTGACGGTTTCACCCTCGAGATTGCCGGCCAGCGACGGGCCGTAGATGTGTATGTGCTGGACAAAGACGTGAGGCGCGCCGGCCAATCGCGGCGGCTTCTGGGTCTTGGCCTGGGCCAGGCCCGGGCGGGGCGTCAGCAATAACCCCAGGGCAACGATGAAACCGGCTACGAAAATGCGTGCACGCGCGGAAGAAAATATGGAATTCATGGCGGAGTCCGGAACTTATGGCGCCTGGAAAACCGCAGCGGGCTCGGCGCTCGGGCGCGCCCGTATTGTAGCTTTCTAAAATGCCGGAGCCAAAACTGATTTTTCCCCGGAACGCATCGAGGATTTCGATATAAGCGCAGCGGGGCCGAAAACGGCGCGAAGGAAGTTATAAATCGCAGAAAAAGAATTTTCGCGATTCCAGGGATTAAATCACTTCCATTGCCCGCCCCATGCCCAGCCATCCAGCCAGTTCCCGCAGTTCCCTGCCGCCAGCTTCCCAGTCGCGGCAAATCAGATGGAAACGGACCGTTCTTTCCGCGCCCAAAGGCAGGCGGAGAGGCACCAATTCACCTGCTTCCAATAAAGGTTGAATCCGGTATCGGGGCAGCCAGCCAAAACCGAGCCCGCAGCGGATGGCTTCGATGGCGGCCTCAATGGTGGAGACGGCAAGCACTCGCTGGGCCGGCGCACGCGGCTGACTTTTGATTTCGCCGGAACTGTCGCCTTCAATCACCACCGCCAGATGGCGCATGAGATCGGCCCGCGTCAGTTTGCGGCTTTTAGCGGCCAGCGCATGCCCCTTGCGCGCCACCGCCTGCAGGCGGATTTCCAGCACCGGCTGCATCAGCAGCTCGCGCGAAGTCAGCCCGGCAATGCAGAGATCGGCGTTCTGGGCGATAAATTCGGTTTCCGGTGAAATGAACGTGGCCTGGCGCAGAATCGTGTGAACCTGCGGGTATTTGCGGCCGAAGCCGCGCAGCGCGGCAAACAATTTCTGATAAGGATAAAGGCTGTCCACGGAAAGCCGCAGTTCCAGCTTCCCCCCCGAGGCAAGGGTGTGAGCCCGCTGCTCCAGCCGGCCAAAGCCGCCCAGGAGCGGTTCGGCGTCGGCCACCAGGACCCGGCCGGCTTCGGTCAGCATGGCTTTGCGGCCGCGCAGCTCGAATAACCGGACGCCCAACTGCTCCTGCAGCCGCGCCAGGGCGTAGCTGACGGTGGATTGGGACCGGTTGAGCTTTTTGGCCGCCGCGGCAAAACTGCCGAACCGGACGACGCATTGCAGGGCCTCCCAGCCATCCAGGGTTGTTTTCATAGGACGAGGCGCACCGGCGGAAGCACGGGCCGAACCCAGGTAGTACGAAATTGACCTGCCACCAGATTACATTGAAATTCTCGATGAATCGGCGGGAAAAAATTTACTATTCAACCGGCTTGGGCCGGGTATAGCATGTTCAGGTTTGCATGATTGAGGAAAATTTATGTCCCTGGCTCATCATTCCGGCAAAATCACACTGGCGCTCACCCTGGGGATGGTCACGACGGCCCTGGCCTGGCAAGGCGGACCGGCGGCGCCCAAAAAACTCGAGGTGACGCTGCATGCCAACCGGCTGGCCCGGCCGGTTTCGCATTATGAGTACGGGATGTTTATTGAGAACCTGGGTACGCTGGTGTACCGCACTCTGTGGTCGCAGCTGCTCAACGACCGAAAATTTTACTATCCTATCGTGCCGAAAAAGCCCGGGGTCCGGAAGCCCCGCTTTCCGGGCTTTATGGGGCTGAGGCCGCATCCCTGGCGCCCGGTCGGCGCGAAGCGGCCGGTGGTGATGGACCCCGTCCATGCCTTTGTCGGTACGCACAGCCCGGAGATTCTGCTGCAATCCGGCAGGCCGCGCGGCATCCGGCAGTCGGGACTGGCGCTGGAACAGGGGCAGCGGTATGTGGGCTACATCTATCTGCGCGGCACCTCCGGCGCGCAGGCCAGGGTTTCGCTGGTGTGGGGTCCCGGCCCGTCTGGCCGGAGCAGCCTGAAGTTTGCCGTACTTGCCCCCGGCTATACCAAATTTCCCATAGCCTTTACCGCGGGCGCGAGCACCGCGAACGGCGTGCTGGAAGTGACGGGCACAGGCACGGGAAATTTTCACATCGGCACGGTGTCCCTCATGCCGGCCGACAACCTGGACGGCTTTCGCCCGGGCGCGATCCACGCGCTGCGCCGGCTTCATTCCGGTTTCTGGCGTTTGCCGGGCGGAAATTTTATCTCCGATTTCAACTGGTATGATTCGGTCGGCAACCCCGATAAACGCCCGCCGGTGCTGGACCACGCCTGGAGATCGGTGCAGCCGAACGACGTGGGCATGGATGAGTTCATGACCCTCTGCCGGCTGATTGGAGTGCAGCCCTATATCACCGTCAATGCCGGTTTTGGCGATGCGCACTCGGCGGCGCAGGAGGTGCAATACATCAACGGCGCCGTGACCACACCCATGGGCGCCTGGCGGGCGCGCAACGGGCACCCCGCTCCCTATAATGTCAAGTTCTGGGATATCGGCAACGAGCCTTACGGCGCCTGGCAGCTTGGGAAAACCACGCTGGCCTACTACCTGATCAAGCACCGGATTTTTTACCGCGCCATGAAACGGGCGGATCCCAATATCACCCTGCTCGCCTCCGGTTCCATGCCGTATCAGAGCACCAACCCGCTGTGCTCCAAAACCGACTGGACCTGCGGCTTTCTCAAGCACGATTGGGGATATTTTTCCGGCATCACCAACCACTGGTATGCGAATTA
>JAKATS010000225.1 GCA_021818645.1 Acidobacteriota bacterium
CGGCCTCTCCCCCGAAAGCGCGCAAACGCTCGTCACCATCGGCTTGGATTTGGGCAAAATGACCACGGTGGGCGATCTGCAGGGCGGCATCGAGGAAGCCGAACGGCTGCTCGGCTACAAAGTCGTACCGTTTGCCGAAACCCCTGTCGAAACTTAAGCGATCGTCCGGGGACCCCTCATTCCGCTCAGCGAATGAGGGCAGTCAACGGCGGCCCTGCCTTTTTTGTATGCGGAAATTATGCGGCTAGTTCTGTAAGGAGTTCATGTGGACGTCCCTGTACTCAAGCAGGGCCAGTATCTGATTGCCACGGTGCAATCGGCGTTGACCGACGCCGATCTGGCCCAGTTGCGCCATTCCCTGGTCGAGCAGGTCGGCCGCTTCCGCTCGCGGGGCGTGATTGTGGACGTCACCGCTGTGGATGTGCTCGATTCGTTCGCCTGCCGCACCCTGCGCGACATTGCCCATATGGCCGGGTTTCGCGGTGCGGAGACGGTAATTGTAGGGATTCACCCCGACCTGGCTTTTACCATGGTGCGCCTCGGCCTCTCGCTCGAGGGCGTTTCCACTGCGCTGGATTTGGAGGAAGGGCTGGCGTTTCTCGATAAGGAAACCCGCCGGCCCGGGCGCCGGGCGCTCCATTCGGGTGCCGCCATGCCTCATCCCGAACCTCGTAAACCCCGTGGCAACCATTGAGCACATCCTGATTCACTCCGACCGGGACATCCTGTTGGCGCGCCAGAAAGGCCGGGCCATGGGAATGCTCGCCGGCTTTGTGTCCACCGACCTGACCCTGATCGCCACCGCGATTTCGGAACTGGCTCGCAACATCCTTCTCTACGCCCGTGAAGGCGAGGTCGAACTGCACCTGATCCAGGAAGACCGGCGCAATGGCATGGTCATTATCGCCCGCGACCAGGGGCCGGGCATCCACGATGTCGAGCGCGCCATGCAGGATGGTTTTTCCACATCCGGCGGTCTGGGCCTGGGCCTTCCCGGAGTCAAACGCCTTATGGACAGCTTCGAGCTGATCAGTGTTCCTGGGCGCGGCACTACGGTGCAGATCTCCAAATGGCTGCATAAATAAAAATGTCCATGCTCGATCCATCGCAGCATCTCGAATGGGGATATGCCGAGCGCACCATGCCGGACCAAAGCTCTTCCGGCGATCGCTGTCTGGTGCTCGCCTTTCCCGATGGCGCCTTGCTGGCCGTCATTGATGGCCTCGGGCATGGCGGCGAAGCCGCCCATGCGGCTGAGTGTGCCCTCGAGGTTTTAAACGCGCATCCCCGGGATTCGGTCCTTTCCCTCATGCGCCGCTGCCATGAGGCCCTGCGCCCCACCCGCGGCGCGGTGCTCAGTCTGGCCCAGCTCCATTATGCCGATCACGCCATGACCTGGATCGGCGTAGGCGATGTTGAAGCCGTGCTGGCCCGCGCCACTCCCGATCATGCCGCCGCTGAAAAGGAATTCCTGCTGCTTCGCGGCGGCGTCGTGGGCAGCCAGTTGCCCCCGCTCTATGCCGGCGTGGTGCCTATGATTCCCGGCGACATGCTGATTTTTTATACCGACGGCATGCAGTCGCTTTTTTGCGAGTCGCTGGACCACCTGTCGCAGCAGTCGCCGCAGGCGCTGGCCGATGATCTGCTCCGGCGTTACGGCAAAACCTCCGATGACGCGCTGGTGCTGGTGGCGCGCTATCGGGGCGAGGGGGAGCCATGACCGGACTGTCCCAGAGTTCCATCCGGCGTCGGGAAAGCGCGCTCGCCGACTACCGCCGCGTGCTCGATCAGATGCTGGCCGAGCCGGACGAAGAAGCGGCGCTCAGCCAGGCTTACAACCTGGGCCGCACGCTGCTGGCTGCCGGTATGGGTTTGTTAGACCTGCTCGACCTGCACCATCAGGTTTTGGCCGAACGGCTCGGTGCGATCTCCCCACCCGTGAAAGACTACGGCGGGAGCGCAGGCGTAGTCCTTACGCCGCGGGATATCAGCCGCGCCGCCGGCCGGCTTCTGGCCGAGGCTATGTCCAGCCATGAAATGCTGCTGCGCGGCTATACCGAAGCCAATGACGCTCTCTTGCGCATGAACGAACGGCTGGAACGGCAAATCGGCCAGATTGCCCACGCCTTGCATGACGAGTCCGGGCAACTGCTGGCCGCTGTCTTTGTGGAACTTGATCAGAGCTTGAAAACCATGCCCGAAGCCGAACAACTCCGTCTCGAGCCCGTGCGGGAGCTTCTCGAGCGCATGGAAAATCAGCTCCGCCGCATGGCCCACGAACTGCGCCCCACCATCCTCGACGATCTGGGACTGCGGGCGGCATTGGAATTTCTCTCCGACGGCGTGGCGGCGCGCAACAATCTGGCTATTACCGTCGAAGGGCAGCTCAACTGCCGGCTGCCGCCGCCGGTCGAGCTCGGACTTTACCGCTGCGTGCAGGAATGCCTCAACAATGTCGTTCGCCATGCCCGCGCCCGCAAGGTCCGCATCCGGCTGCTGAGCGGGCCGCAGGCGCTTGAAATTCGCGTCGCAGACGATGGTTGCGGCTTCGACCCGGCTCCCGCCATTCCCGCCCGCGGCATCGGTCTGGTCGGCCTGCGCGAGCGCATGCGGGTTCTTGGAGGTAAACTGGAAATTCGTTCCCATCCTGGGTCAGGCGCCGAAATCCGGCTGCAACTGCCTGGCGTGGTTTGTGGAGGCAATTATGTCCCTGCGCCTGCTGTTAGCTGATGATCATGGCATCATACGCCAGAGTTTGCGCGCCCTGCTGGAACGCGAGGGCTATCAGGTGGTGGC
>JAKATS010000327.1 GCA_021818645.1 Acidobacteriota bacterium
TGAACGTTCCCTCTTGTGAAACTCCCCGCATTCAGGAATGCCATATTCTCATGGGCCATATTCTATGTGAAATTGTTGAATCGGAATTATTTTCGGAATAGCCCCTTGCCGAAGCTCTGGATCGGGGAATTGTAGTCTGTATTTTGAGTTGTGTGGATGATGCGGCTCGCCGGAACGATTTGGGTCAGTGGCGCGGCTGGTTCGATTGGCTCCGCGATCTGCCGGCGGGCGTTGCAATTCCCTGTCTCCCATGTCTATGCCCAGGATCAGGATGAAACCGGCTTGTTTGAGTTGCAGCGCCGAGTGGGCGGAGGGGATGAGCGCTTTACTCCGGTTTTATGCAGCCTGGGCTCAGACAACCTGCGGAGGCAGCTTGGCAAAGTGCGGCCCGAATGCATCATTCATGCTGCGGCGTATAAGCATGTGCCTGTGTTGGAACGGCACGCCGCCGCGGCGGTCATCAACAATTGTGCGCATACCCGGCATCTGCTGCAGGCTGCCGCCGCGGCGGGATGCCGCAATCTGTTGCTCATCTCGACCGACAAAGCGGCACGCCCGGGAAATGTCCTCGGCGCCAGCAAGCGTCTGGCGGAATTGGTGGTGCAATGGGCGGCCAAAGATTCTTCTTTGCGCTTAGCGAGTCTTCGCCTGCCGAATATTTATGGCAGCCGCGGCAGCGTGGTCAGAATTTTTGCCCGGCAAATCGCATCCGGTGGTCCGGTCACGGTAACCCATCCGGAAATGGAGCGTTATTTCATATCTTTGCGCCAGTCGCTTCATTGGATATTTGCGGCCTCCCGGCAGGCCGAACCAGGCGTCATTTGGATGCCGCCGGCTCAGCTGCCTGTGCGTGTGGTTGACTTAGCTGAGTCCATGATTACAGCGGCGGGAAAGCGCATCGGCGCGGATATTGCAGTGCAGTTTACCGGATTGCGCCCCGGGGAACGGCTCCGTGAGCCCCTGCTGGGGCCTGGCGAGCGATTTCAGTCCATCCCCGGGTGCCGGCTGAGGAAAATTCTTGGCCCCGCTCCGGAGCCATTTTTGCCCTGGGTGGATCAGGCAATCGCCGCGGCGGAAAGCGGAGAAGAAGCAAAGACACGCCGCATTTTACAGGAGTTTATGCTGGCGATACAGCAGCCGCCCGGCCACAAGTTTTCTGCAAATTCCGCCGCCATAATGGATCAGGTATGTTAATATTGAAAATCATGTTCATGCGCCCGTGTTGTTGTCGGATGTAATGGCGCCGTCCCCGGGAGTTCGGGAGCGGCGACCGCCGCTTGCTCGGGCTCTGGGATTGCATGAACTGGCCGGCTTGTTTTTCCACCCCGATTCGCACTTCCCCTAAGCATCTTTCAGCTCTCTTCGGCCAATCGAATCGGAAGATATGCCCATCACCTCTGTTTTGGATGCTCCTTTAGCCCCAGCCACGGCTGCGGAAAATTTGCTGGCGTCGCCGCGGCGCGCCCAGGAACTGAAATCGGCCTCGCATGCCTGGCTTTCCTGGGATTTGACGGCTCGCCAGCTCTGCGATCTGGAACTCCTGCTGGCGGGCGGCTTTGCTCCGCTGAGCGGATTTCTGGGCCGCGCCGATTACGAATCGGTGCGCGATTCCCTGCGACTGAAAGACGGTTCGGTCTGGCCCATGCCGGTCACGCTGGATGTGCCCGAGGCGCTGGCCGGGCAGTTGGAAACCAATCCCCGGCTCGCGCTGCGCGATCCCGAAGGCGCCATGCTGGCGGCCTTGGAGGTCAGCGAAATCTGGCGTCCCGACCTGGCCGCCGAAGCCGAGGCCGTATTCGGAACCCGTGATCTGGCCCATCCCGGGGTCGCCTATCTGCTGCGGCAATCGCATCCGGTTTATATTTCCGGGCGGCTCGAAGGCTTGCAGCTTCCCGTGCATTACGATTTTCTTTCGCTTCGTTCCACGCCGGCGGAGTTGAAATCCGAATTCCAGCGCGCCGGCTGGGATCGCGTGGTGGCATTTCAAACCCGCAACCCCATGCATCGCGCGCATTTTGAGCTGACCCGCCGGGCAGCCGAGCAAGTGAATGCCAATTTGCTCCTGCATCCCAGCGTGGGCATGACCAAGCCGGGCGACGTGGATCACTATACCCGCGTGCGCTGCTATCGCTCGCTCCTCGAACGCTATCCCGCCGGTTCGGCCCGCCTCAGTCTCTTGCCTCTCGCCATGCGCATGGGGGGGCCGCGTGAGGCGCTCTGGCATGCCTTGATCCGCAAAAATTATGGCGCGACGCATTTTATTGTCGGTCGGGATCACGCCGGCCCGGGCCAGGACAGCCAGGGCAAGCCCTTTTATGGTCCTTATGCCGCGCAGGAACTGGTGGCCCGGTATGAGAAAGAAATTGGCATTGCCATGGTGCCGTTTGAAAACATGGTCTATGTCGCGGAAAAAGACCAATATTTCCCCGAAAACAAGCTCCCCGCCGGCGCCAAAGCCACCAGCCTTTCCGGCACTGAGTTGCGCAATCGTTTAGCCAAAGGCACGGAACTTCCCGCCTGGTTTACTTTCCCCGAAGTCGAACGCGAACTGCGGCATCGGCATCCGCCGCGCATCCGCCAGGGCGTGACCGTGTTTTTTACCGGGCTTTCGGGCTCGGGCAAATCCACCATCGCCAATGCCCTGCTGGTGCGATTGCTGGAAGAAGGCAGCCGGCCCGTGACCCTGCTCGACGGCGACCTGGTGCGCAAGCATCTTTCCTCGGAACTCGGGTTCTCCAAGGAACACCGTGATCTCAACATCTTGCGTATTGGTTACGTGGCC
>JAKATS010000229.1 GCA_021818645.1 Acidobacteriota bacterium
ATTTATTTTACTCTGGGCGTGCTGCTGACATATCACCTGCTGGCAGGTACATATTTACCGCTTTCCGCCTCGTATAACCGGTTATGGCTGTTTTGTGAATATGCACCGCTCTATCTATTGCTGGTGAGCATGGGCATACGCAGCTGGCGAAAACGGTCTCAATCCCTCAACCCGGCAGCGGCTCATCATCATGGCTGAGACAGCCCACCGTATTGTTCTTGCCTCGGCGAGCCCGCGCCGGCGCGAGCTGTTACAGCAGGCGGGCTGGCAGGTGCGGGTGCGGCCGGCGCCGGTGAATGAACGCCGGCTCAAGGGCGAAACACCGCGTCAATATGTGTTACGGCTGGCCCGGCTGAAAGCCAAAACGGCGGCTGGAGTTCATGTTTCCCGATGGCCCATTCTGGCCGCGGATACTACCGTGGCGCAAACGGGTCCGGACGGCCAACACCGAATTTACGGAAAACCAGCGAGCACGGCGGGGGCAAAGCGCATGCTGCGCCAATTGAGCGGCCGCTGGCATGAAGTCTGGACCGGTATCGCGCTTCAGGACCCGGCCAGCGGCAAAGTCTGGAGCCGGGCGGTAAAAACCCGAGTGCGTTTTACCGAAATGAACAATCGCGAAATCGAAATGTATGCCCGCAGCGGTGAACCGTTTGACAAGGCCGGCGGATACGCGCTGCAGGGCCGGGCGGCGATTTTCATCCCCGAAATTGCAGGCAGCCCCAGTAACGTGATCGGGCTGCCGCTGGCGGAATTTTATCGTATATGGAAACTTTTTGAAGCGAAAACAAATGCAAGAGGTTCATAGCAACACGCGGCCCCCGCAAATGGGATTTCATAGCCCGGCGCTGAGTGGTTTGAGCTTTTGAGCCTGAAGTTCCTGCGACAGCGCCCGCAGTTGTTTTTGCAGACCAGACCATTGAGCCTGGCGCTGCGCCAAGTCCGCCAGCCGGTGCCGCACCCGGGTTACCAGCCCCGGCAAGGGCGCGGTTTCAGCGCTGTCGGCATCTTCGTCATAGCGCGCCAGGGCCATATTCAACGGCCCCATTCCAGGGGACTTGATCGTGCCATGGAGCACCAGGCCCAGTGCTTTCGCCAATGACTTCATATGGGCTTGCAGGGCAGCCTGGGCAGAGGTGGGATGGGCGGGTTTGCCCAGGGCGGTACGGCGGCGCAGCAATTGCTTCCAGGCGGCGTGCGCGGCATGAAAATCGCGGCGGCTGGAGGCCAGAGCGGCATCAATTGTCTGTTCGAAATTCCACAGCGCCCGCAGCTGCTTCGTGGTCGCCTTGACCCGCGGATCTTCTTTGACGGTTAAATGACGAGTATAGACATGACCGGCGACAGTGAGCCGGAGCGTATAGACGCCGGGCACGACCAGCGCACCGCGCGGAAAATGACGCGGCGTATCGTGGTTAATCGCATCGTTGGTGAGAGTGTACTCCTCGTATTGGAGCCGCTCGCCAAAGTAGCCGTAATTGAGAACCCGCGGCGGGGGCTGGCGCAGATCCCAGACAAAGCGTTGCATGCCTGCCCCAGCGGGCAGGCGGATTTCGGGTTCAATCCAATGATGCGGCACATTGGCCAGCAGATGCGGATGGGGCGTCAGTACGCTGCTGAAGCTGCGAATCAAAGTGCCCTGAGCATTGGAGATGGTCAGGGTGATGGGCCGGCCGGGAGCGGTTTGCAAATAATAGTCAAGGATGGCGCCATTCGGCGGATTGGAGCCGGCGGGAACTTCGGGCGGAAACGGCGTGTCCTGATCCTGGTCCCAGCGCACCCGCAGCGCGGTTTCGGGGCGGAAGAAATAGACCGGCTTCCGGGCCAGCGCAGCCTGGATCTGGCGCAGAGGCGTGACATCATCCAGAATCCAGAAGCCGCGGCCGAAGGTTGAGGCGACGAGATCGTTGCCATGAACCTCCAGATCAGTAAATTGCGCATGCGGCGCGTTCAGGCGCAATGACTGCCAATCGGCGCCGTCATTGAAGGACACATACACCCCGCCGGCGGTGCCGGCGTAGAGCAGGCCGGGGCGGCGCGGATCGGCGCGCACCGCCAGCACCGGCTGCGAAGCCGGCAGGCCGTTGACGATCAACCGCCAACTGCGGCCGAAGTCGTGGGTGCGGTAAATATAGGGCTTGCGGTCGCGCGAACCGGTAAAGATCTGATCGGTGCTGACGGCGGCGTAGGCGGTACCCGGCAACAGATGCGAGGCATCGAGAATTTCGACCGCGTCGAATTTCGTCATTCCCGGCGGAGTCACATTGTTCCAGCTTTGGCCGCCGTTGCGCGTGAGCTGAATCAGTCCGTTGCTGGTTCCCACCCAGATCAAGCCTTTTTGCATGGGTGAAGGAGCAATGGCTTCAATAAAGCCATGATGCAGGATGGGCTTTTTCTTTTGCGCGGATTGCTGGGCCGTGGCCGGCGAGGGCGGACGCCAGGTAAGATTCGGGCTGATGGTCCGCCAGCTTTGGCCGCCATTGACGGTGGTGAGCAGGTACTGCGCGCCCAGATACAGACGGTGCGGATTGAAAGGGGAAAAAATAATATCGGGCGCCCAGGCGGTACGGTCCTTGCGGGGTTTTTCAAAAATATGGCGCACTTCGCCAGTCAGCCGGTCAAAGCGCACGGCGCTGCCGAACCAGCCGCCGGAATAGACGAAACGCGCATGCAGCGGATCGGGAGCGATGTAGCAATATTCGAATCCGCCAATCGGCATCCAGTCGCGAAAGCTGATTTCGCCGTAGTTGCTGCGGCTG
>JAKATS010000093.1 GCA_021818645.1 Acidobacteriota bacterium
GATCTTCAATATAAATAAAATATATTTAATTTTTGTCCGCGTTGGGGCCTGGGCTGCAAAGACAACGGCCGTTGGGCGGCCATGCCGGTGAGCGGGCGGAGAGCGATTTTTTTGAATCGGGCCACCCGACACCGAAATACTTGATAAAAATATATTGTTGAAATATATTTAGTCTGTATAATTTCCCGAAGGAGTCCCCGATGAAGCTTCCTTCATTCCTGGCGGGGTGGCGCCGGCCGATGTCAGGACTTACGCTCACGCTGGCCTGCATGGGAGCCTGCTTCCCGCGCCTGATGCCGCGGGCATGGGGCATGACCGCGGTCCAAGGGGCGATTGCCGCCCCGGGCAGACCCGCATTATTCAAGCCCGTAGAAAATGGTCATCCAGCCGCAGGCAAGGTGCTATGGCAGATCGGGCTTTTCAATGATGCCCACTATGAGTTCCATGCCGGGGTTCCAAGCCGGCCCCCGCTTTATGTCGTCGGCCACGATCATGACCGCAACTGGTATGCGTTTCAACCGGCGGGCGCCCGCAAGCTGGACGGCGCGATTCTGCGTCCCGCCGTGCCGTACACCGTGGAATTCACCCTCCGCCATTTGCGTCCAGGCGCATACCGGCTGCGAATTGCCATGCTGGTCGCCAAGATTGGGAAACGCGTGCCCTGGCTGCAAGTGGATATTAACGGACATCGCGGCTGGTTTTTTCAGCGCTGGCGCCTGGACTGGAAAGACGGGGACCAGCGCGATAACGTTCTTCCGCAATATTCCTCTTCAGTATTGCGCATTCATTTGCCGTTTCGGGCCTTGCGAGCCGGCCGGAATCGTTTAGTCCTGACCGCCTGGGACGATCCTTTGCCGGACGGGCAACTGGGCGCACTGGGAGGGACAACCTATACGGGGTTGCGCTTGAGCTGGCGCCCAAACCCCGGGCGGCGGCGCCACGGGGTGAGCGTGCATATCTACCCCACGATCTACTATGTACGCGGAGCGCAAGCCGGCCAGGTGCGTGAAGTGGTGAATGTGGAGGCGGCTTTCCGCCACGCCCGCCGGCCCGGCGCCATGCAACTGACATTGGCAGGGCGAAGCTGGAGGGCGCATTGGCCGGCGGCATTGCAATTTGGCGAGGCACGAGCCCGCTTCCTGGTTCCCGTATTTCCCAACGGTGCTCCAGCTCAAGTTAAACTCCGGGTGAATGGCCGTGCGTATATTTTCCGGTTTCGCCTGCGGCCAGCCCGGCGCTGGACCCTATATATGGTTCCCAATGTGCACCTCGACGTCGGCTATACCGATTACGTTGGCAAGGTGGCGGAAATTCAAAGCCGCGACATTGATGAGGCCATGACCTTGGCGCGGCAGAATCCAGGCTTCCAGTACAGCGTGGACGGCTACTGGGCGATCGGCCAGTTCCTGCGCCTGCGCAGCCGCCAGCAGCGGGCAGCCATGATCGCCGCGGCGCAACACGGCTGGCTGCATGTTCCGGCACAGTATGCGAACCTGCTTACGGGATTTCCCAGCCTGGAAACCCTGATCCGCTCCCTCTATCCCAGCTTTCGCTTTCATCGCAAGTATCACATCCCTTGGAATTACGACAACATCACGGATGTGCCCTCCTACAGTGCTTCGTGGGCCTCGGTGCTGGCCGCCGCGGGCATTCACAACTTCATCGCCGGCGCGGACAACTGGAGGGCGCCGATGCTGCTTCTGAGGCACCTGCAGGAGCACTCGCCTTTCTACTGGGAAGGCGCCGACGGTGCCGGAGTGCGCATGTGGTATTCCCGCCATTATCTGCAGATGGCGCTGCTGTTTGGGGAACCGCCGCGAGTGGCGAATGGATTCGACAATCTGCCGCTGTTCCTACAGGCCTATGACCGCCGCGGTTACCGGCCCCACGCGGTTTTGCTCGACGGCTCGCAAGTGGAAAATAGCGATCTATATCCCCAGCAGGCCACGCTGGCGGCGCGCTGGAATGCCCGCTTTATCTCTCCCCGCCTGGTGTATTCCGGTTTCCACAAGGCCCTGCGGGCGATTACCCGGTCGGCGGGTGCCTTGCCGGTGATGCGAGGCGATGGGGGGCCCTATTGGGAGGACGGCATTGCTTCCGATGCGCGCTGGGCCGCGGTCGAACGGCGCAACGAAATGCGGGCCCTGAGTGCGGAAAAATTTGCCACGGTGGCAAGTCTTGCGGTTCCGGGCTGGCGGCCGCCCCGGGGTGAATTGGCCCGGATGTGGCGGCAGATGTTCCTGATGGATGAACATACATTTAATTCCGGAAACAGCATCACCGCGCCTGGCAGCCGGCAAACCCGGCTGCAAACCGCGGTCAAAAATGACCGGGCCCGCAGCGCCGAACTGCTTAGCCGCGGAGTTTTACAGCGGGCGCTGGCGGCCTTGGCGTTTCGGATTCATGCCCCCAGCCGCACTTTGCTGGTCTTTAATCCCCTGGGCTGGCCGCAGAGCGGAATGGTGCAAACCGATCTGGCGCGGGGACTGACCCTCCTGAATCCGGCCACCAGGCGGCCCATCAAGCTGCAAGTGCTGCGGCGCCGGGCCCATTATTTGCATGTGCGTTTCTGGGCGCGCAAGGTGCCCGCGGTGGGGTACCGGACCTATGCATTGAGGACAGGCCACGCCGGCGGCGATACTCAAACGGTCCGCGGCGTAGCACTGCAAAACCGTTACTACCGCGTCATCCTTGATCCGCGCACGGCATCGGTGCGTTCCATTTACGACCGGCGTTTGCATCGTCAACTGGTAAATCC
>JAKATS010000036.1 GCA_021818645.1 Acidobacteriota bacterium
GCGCCGCGCTTGACGCCGACCCCGGCCTCTTCCTTTACGGGAATGATCTGCGGCCGATGATTCTTCTGGCCAGTCCCACCACTTTATTTCCCCTCATCAGCGTGATCGCGCAGGGCTGGAAGCAATTTCAGATTGAAAGCCGATCAGCGGAACTCAATCGCGAATTGCAGGAATTTATCAAGCGGCTGAAAACCTTTATTGGCCATATCGGTAAAATCGGGCGTGGCCTGGAAACGGCCGTCAATGCCTATGATGCCGCGGAGCGCTCTTATCAGCGCATGCTGACGCCCCAGATGGACCGGCTGCAAAGTCTGAACCGCGATTTCGAGGATGTAGAAGAGCTGAAATCCATCCAGGCGCCCCGCTTGCTTGTTCCCGCCGAGACGGAATCCTCCGATGCCGGCCCGCCCGCGGCCGCGGCGGCCCAATCCTCTACTGCAAGGTGAGCGTTTCCTCCGGCCCGGCAAACGCCGATTGCCAGGGGCGGCGCGTCGCCTGCCGGTACTGCC
The DNA here is from genome assembly GCA_021818645.1 of Acidobacteriota bacterium. Lineage (GTDB taxonomy): Bacteria > Acidobacteriota > Terriglobia > Terriglobales > SCQP01 > JAKAZV01. The sequence continues at coordinate 510 of JAKATS010000036.1, forward strand.
TCATCTGGCGGCACCAGCCGAGAAAGCGCAAGAGTTGCCCGCGCTCGTGCCAGACAAAGCTCCAGAAATAGGCCAACCCGATCTCTTCCGCCGGCTTCCCGCTGTACGTTTCAATGCGCCAGCAAATATATGGACTGTTCCATGGCCGAAAGCGGTGCCGGCGGGTTGCGAGCCAGATATAATGCAGAGTCGCACGCATGATTTCAGTCCGTCCGGGCCTGCTTTCAGCGTAGCACCAAAGGTACACTGTATTGATTGTGAGCTGGCGCAGGTCGGTCAATCTATTTTGGGGAGTCATCATCTGCGGCCAGGCCTGCATCGCCGCCGCTGCAACCCCGCGAAAATCGGCCGCGGTTATCCCCCGGAAAGCTTTTTTTCATCGCTTGCAGCAGGTGGTGCGCACCGCACACTGGGACACCGCCTATGCCATGATCACCGCCCGCTGCCGGCGTGCGCCCCAGGATCCGCTGTTGCGCGCGGCCCGGCAAATACTGGCGCGCCGCGATCTGGCCTGGCATCTGCAGCAGGGCCAGGCCCTGCGCCGGGCTGGACATCGCTGGCAGGCGGCCCTGCAGTTTCGCGAGGCGCTGGCTGTCGCTCCGCAAAGCCGCGCTGCCCGGGCCGCTTTGCAAGCCGCCATGCCGGCGGCCTTTCGCATCACGCCCTTGTCTGCCCGCTGGCTTCCTTTATGGGTGCGCAATGCGCGCCCGCCGGCGCAGTTGGAATTCTCGCTGCGGCGGCATAGTTTCCATTTTTACGGGCCTGCCTGGCAGTTGCTTCACCGGCTCGCCGCGGCCTATGGCCTGCGCGCCACCCTCGATCGCAATACCCCGAATCCGCCCGTGCGTTTCTACCTCGGCCAGGCCCGGTTTGGCCAGGCCATGCTGGCTCTGCGGGATCAATTAGGTATAGCCTGGGCCGCCCTCAGCCGCCACGCCGTCTACTTTGGCCCGCTCCGCGACGCCGACCATTTTACTCCTCTGGCGGAGCAAACGCTCTATCTGCGCCAGGTGCATAACGCGCGGCAGATCGCCCAGGTCGGCCGCCTGCTGGGCCTGAACAGTCTGCAATATAATCCCGCCGTCAATGCCCTTACCATGCGCGGCGCACCGCTGCAGCTGGATGCCGCTGTATTGGCGCTGGCCGGCCTCAGCCGGCGCCGGCCCCAGGCTTTACTCCAGGTGCGCATCCTCGAAATGACTCAAAGCCAGGCTGTGCAGTTGGGCCTGCAGCCGCCCGGTCAGTTTCAGGTTTTCAGCCTCGGACCCTTGCTGGCGCAGTTGGGCAAATCGGGCAATCTGCAAAGTCTGCTGCAGCAGTTGCTGGCCTCGGGCGGATTGAATAATTTATCCAGCGGCTCGCAGATTGCGGCCGAACTGCAGCAGCTTGAGCAGCAGTTACAGCCGCTGCTGCAAACTCCTTTTGCCCTGTTTGGCGGCGGCGCTACGCTCATGGCCCTGACCTTGCCACCGGTACATGGTTCCTTTGCCCGTCAGGGCTCGCGCGCTCAGGAACTCGAAAATGCTTGGCTGCGCGTCTCCTCCGGCCAAAAGGCCAGGATGCGCATCGGCGAACGCTATCCCATCCTCAACGCCACTTTTTCTCCGATCTATCTGAACTCCGCCATCGCCAATGTTCTGTCGAACGGCAGCTATCTTCCCCCGGTGCCGTCGTTCACTTATATCAATCTCGGGGTGAATTTAAATATGCAGGCCTGGGTGGAAGGCGGGGAAAACGGCGCGGGAAGAATTTATCTGCGTTTTAATGGGCATATACGGGCTCTGACCGGCGCATCCGTCAACAATATCCCCATCCTCAGTGACCGCGTGCTCACCACCGGAATCAGCCTGCGCAACGGCGAGCCGGTCCTGGTCGGCGGCCTGCTGGATCGGCAGATCAGCCGTCAACTGCAGGGAACTCCCGGATGGGCCGCGCTGCCGGGCCTCGGCGTTTTTGCGTCGCAAACCCAAAGCTCCTTGAGCCAGGACCGTTTTGTAGTGGAAATTACGCCATATATTCTCAGCGCCGGCCCTCATTCTCCAGCCGCTGTGGTGCTGCCGCCGGGCACCGCCGGTGCGAATGCGCACGGCAGTTTCTATATTCCCGCCGCGCCGCACCCTGCTCCGGCTGCGCCTCCACAACCGCCGTTACCCAATCAGCCCATGGGCTTGATGCGCCTGCCGGGCAAGTCATAGTTTTTTGAATTTTCAAAATAATATGGCAAATATTTGACATTTGCAG
>JAKATS010000334.1 GCA_021818645.1 Acidobacteriota bacterium
GCCCTACCCCGGTCAGCAGCAGCAGAAACAAAAATACCGGCACATTGATGCGGTCGAAAAACGCGCGCCCGACGGTGATCTTCTGCCCCTGAATCCATTCCGACAGCACCGGGAACATGGTGCCCCAGAGAATGGCGAATACCAGCACCAGAAAAACAAAGTTGTTGAATAAAAAGCCGCTCTCGCGCGCCAGCGTGCTTTCCAGCCGCACCGGACTGTCGAGAAAGTCGCGATTGCGCCAGAAGGTGTAGCCGCAGATGCCGATGAGCAGCGCGAGAAAAACTATAAACCAGTTGCCGATCGAAGACTGGGCGAAGGCATGCACCGACTCAATCAGTCCCGAGCGGGTGATAAAGTCGCCGAAAATCGAAAGCAAAAACGCGCCGAAAATCAGCCAGACATTCCATTTTTTCAGCATGCCCCGCTTTTCCTGCATCATCACCGAATGCAGGAACGCGGTGCCCATCAGCCAGGGCATGAACGATGCGTTTTCGACCGGATCCCAGGCCCAGTATCCGCCCCATCCCAGCACTGTGTAGGCCCACAGTCCGCCCAGCACGATGCCGATCGAAAGAAACAGCCAGGCGATCATGGTCCAGCGCCGGGTGACATGAATCCAGCGGTCGCCGGGGTAGCGGCGGATCAAGGCCGCCAGGGCAAAAGCGAAGGGGACGGAAAAGCCGATATAGCCCAGATACAGCATGGGCGGATGAAAAATCATTTCCGCATACTGCAGCAGCGGATTCAGGCCGTTGCCATCGGCGGGCGCGGCGACGGGGATGGTGGCAAAAGGCCGGGCCGCGAAATTATTGAGCAGCAGAAAAAATACCTGCACCCCGGCCAGGATGGTCATGGCCAGCCCGCGCAGATGCGGATGCTTGCGGGCGCTGGTCAGGCTGGCAATAAAGGCGTAGCCGGAAAGAATCCAGCTCCAGAAAAGCAGCGAGCCTTCCTGCCCCGACCACAACACCGGCAGCTTGTAATAAAATGGCAGCGCCCGGTTGCTGTGTTCGGCCACATAGGCGACCGCGAAATCATTGCGCAGGATCAGGCCCCAGAGCGAAATCACCGCCGCGGTGACCAGCGGAAAGGTGGTCAGATTGGCGCGCAAACCGCTGGCCAGCAGGCGCGGGCGGCGCAGCCAGAGCCCCAGTCCGCCGGCCAGCAGGCCGTAGACCGCGGCTACCAGTGCCAGAATCAGGGCATAAGCGCCGAATGATTGCATATAAACCCAAACGGCGGAAAAGCGCGGTGCAGGCGCCGGACCATGGAACTAGAGTTTTTCCGCGAATTCGCAGGCCGAGCAGGAAAGATACATGCCGCCGGCGATGCCCAGTTCGCGATTATGGAAGCGCTTCACAATGCGCAGCGCCTTGCCGCATTTGGGGCAGTTTTGTTCGGCGCTTTCGGCCGCCTTGGCGCGGTCCGCGGTTTTGGCTACTTTACCCATACAACCTCCCAAAAGTACGCGCGGCCGCATGCCTGCAGGCCGGCGAAAAACTGAAACTTAATTGTAGCGTGAATGCGCGGCGCGCCGCTTTACGGACGAGCTGTTTCGTTTAAAAACTCGATTTCCACCGCCTCGCCCCGCTGCGCTCCGGTGCGTGCGGCGGCCGATCCCCCGCGAACCGCGATTTCCAGATAACCGGCCGAACCCCAATAGACCAGCAAATCTCCCTCGGGAACATCGGCATAGGCGCCGCTCAAGCCTGAGATCGTAAATTCCCCCAGGCGTACCCGCCAGTTTTGCGGCGCATGCCCGGGCACTTCCGGCGCGGTCAATTGCACGATCAGGTTGCCAAAATGATCAATGTGCAGAATGCGGGCGCGCACGCCCCGGGGCAGGGGGTCCACTGCGGGCCAGGGCAGGCGTACAGGATCGCCGATGACCGGACCCAGGCGGGTGAAATCGGCGCCCTTCGCCAGATGCGCCGCCACGGGAGCGAAAATATCGCGGCCATGAAAGGTGCGCGAGGGCCGCGGCAGCCAAAGCTCCGGATTGGTCAGGGCGCGGGCTTCGAATTCCGGTTCGCGGGCAAAAATATGCGATAGCAGGCCATTGTCGGGTGCGACAAAAAAATGCCCGCCGGCGCGTACCCCCAGCCCGCGCCGGGCGCTGCCCACGCCTGGATCCACCACCGCCAGATGCACCGTGCCGGCTGGAAAGTAAGGCCATGCCTGGGCCAGTACATACGCCCCGGCCGCCACATCCTGGGCTGCAATTTCATGGCTGATCGTGGCCAGCCTCACGTCCGGCGCCAGTTGGTGGAGCACTCCTTGCATGGCGCCCGCATATCCATCCTGGACGCCAAAATCCGTGAGCAGGGTGATCAGCATAAAATCCGCCCCCCCCAATGTTCGGCCGCCGCCGTACGACGGTCTTGGCCTTCCCGGGCCATTACAGGTAATCTAAGAATATGCCAACCGTCTCGGCCCGTGGACTCGCGGATGTGGTGGCCTCGCCTTCGGCCATCTGTTACATAGATGGAGACCGCGGTGTGCTGGCCTATCGCGGTTACGACATTCACGATCTGGCCGAGCGCTCCAGCTTCATCGAAACCGCCTATCTGCTCTGGCGCGGGCAACTGCCCACCCAGGCCGCTCTGGACCAGCTCCGGCAGGATCTGGCGGCGGCCGCGCAATTGCCGGAACCGCTGGTGAACTGGATGCGGCAGATTCCCCCCGCGGCCGCGCCGATGGATGTGCTGCGCACGCTGGTTTCCGCCCTCGGTCTCTACGATGCCGAAGC
>JAKATS010000134.1 GCA_021818645.1 Acidobacteriota bacterium
CTACCGGTTTGCGCCTGCGGATTGGTTCGCTGGCTCTGATTTTCGAAATCCTGCCCGCCGCAGCCGGTGGAACGCATTGGATCATACTGGACTATTGGGCGCAGCCCTTGGCCTGCAATCCGGCCAACTCGCGTGGCCGCCGGCCGCGCCCGCGCGCCGGTTCGGATGCCAGCGCGGCGCGCTGGTTCCGGCCGCGTGATCTGTCACGCCAGCGGCTCACTCCCGGATTGCGCGCATGCCTGGGCAAAATTCTGAAGCGCTGATTTCCATTTCCTCCCATTGATCCTGGGCGGGCATGGATCGGAATGTAAAAGCGCCTGCTCCACCCAAAAACCCCATGCTATTCTGAAACGTGAAGCGTGTTGCTTTTGTACTTTCCTGCCTTGGCCTGATCCTTGCCGGTTGTCACCGCTCTGCCGACGCAAATCAGGGCCGATACGGCCGGCTGCAGCCCGGTATTCCGCTCAACCTGAAACATGCAGGCCGGATCTCCGGCGTCATCCGGCTGGCGGGCGCGCCGCCGGTATTGCCGGAATTGAATATGCAGGGCGATCCCTATTGCGCCAGCCAGCAGGCGGGGCCGGTGGCGGACCCCTCGGTGATGGTCAACTCCAACCACACGCTGCGCTCCGCGTTTGTATATATTGCGCATGGGCTGGGGCGTTACCAGTTTCGCCCCCCTCGCCAGGCGGTCAATTTAATCCAGCAGCATTGCATGTACCGGCCGGTGGTCCTGGGCATCATGGTGGGCCAGCCGCTGCGAATTTCAAGCGACGATGCCACCATTCATAACATTCACGCAATGGGCCGGGGCAGTGAGCAGTGGAACCTTTCCATGCCGCCCGGGACGCCGCCACAGACGCGCATTTTCAACCGGCCCAGCATCATGTTGCCGATTGATTGCAATGTGCATCCCTGGATGAAAGCCTGGATCGGGGTCATGCCCAATCCGTATTATTTTGTGACCGGAAAAACAGGTAAATATCGCTTTCCGCCGCTGCCGCCCGGCATCTATACCGTGGCTGTCTGGCAGGCTTACTGGGGCCTACAACACCAGCGGATTAAGCTGCAGCCCGGGCAGCATTTGCATATTGATTTCACCTACAACGCTCAGGCCCGAGCCGCACCATAAGCCCAGGGTTCGGCCAGTGCGATCCAGAGTTCCCGATCCGCGCAGCGGAGCCAAGCCGGGGTCCATAGCCCATGCGGCGCGGGCGGTATAATGAGTTATCCTGCATGGTTTTGTTCCGCGCCATTATTGGGTTGTGTCTGATGGCGGCGCTGGGTCTGGTGATCCGCCGCTGGCAGTGCAGCGGATGGCGCCGCGCCAGCGCCGCGCGAGCCTGGAATGAAATCCTGTGGACTCTGTTTCCGATTGCCATTCTGGCCGTACTGGCCTGGCGCTATGGAGTGTAATGTCATCCCCCGCCTATCATCGGCCGCTGAACTGGCTGATTCGCATCTGGTCGTTTTTAACGCTGATTTTGATCACCGCCGGTGCGCTGACCGCCGGCAATCATGCCGGGCTATCCATTCCCGACTGGCCGCTGGCCTATGGCAAGCTGGTGCCGCCGTTCATTGGCGGCATCCGCTATGAATACACGCACCGGGTCATCGCCACACTGGTCGGCTGCATCAGTATCGTGGTGGCGATCTGGCTGCAGCGCACTGATCCGCGGCGCTGGATACGCATCCTGGGCTGGGTTGGCGTAGGCGGCGTCATCCTGCAAGGCATTCTCGGCGGACTGACGGTTTTAATGTACCAGCCGCCCTGGATTACCGCGGCCCATGCCAGCGTGGCCCAGTTATTTTTCCTGCTGACCCTCAGCCTGGCCGTCTTCACCAGCCGGAGTTGGCTGACCGAAGTGCCCGTACGCGAAGATCTGGCCCAGCCCTCGTCATTTTCCCTGGGCATCGGATTGACGGCAGCCATCTGGGCGCAGATCATGCTTGGCGCGGCTTATCGCCATGATGCCCTGGGCGTGGTGCCGCACATGCTCGGCGCGGTGGTGGTCAGCGTTTTGGCTATCTGGCTGGCCGCCCGGATGCTGGCGCGGCATGGTGAAGTCGCGGCTCTGCGCCGGCCGGCCTGGTGGTTATTGGTGCTGCTGCTGGTTCAGGTGGGATTGGGCATCTGGACTTATTTCGTCAAACTCGCCACCGTTCAGGCGCCGCAGCCACCGCCCGAACGCATTGCTCTGGCCACCCTGCACCTGGTGGGCGGCTCGCTGCTTTTAGGCCTGGCTTTCTGGATCACTTTGCGGCTGCGCCATTACCTTCGGGTGAACCCTGCGCTCAGATTGCAGCAACAAAAAGAGCGGAGCCTGGCTTAGCCATGAATTCCCCCACTGCATATCCGCTGGATGCTGCGCCCGCGCCTTCCTTGCGGGCTTATTGGGAATTGCTGAAACCGCGTGTCACGCTGCTGGTGGTGCTGACGACACTGGCCACCGGCTACATGGCCGCGGGGCAGCCGTTGCCATGGGCCTGGTACGGCGCCCTCGCGCTGGGCACGTCCCTGCTGGCCGGCGGCACCGCTGCATTAAATCAGCGCTGGGAGCAGGAAAGCGATGCCCGCATGCGCCGCACTGCCGGCCGCCCTCTGCCCACGCGCAGGGTCACGCCGCAATCGGCGGAAGGGTTCGGTCTGGCTTTGGCACTGCTCGGGCTGGCCATCCTATGGGGGGAATTGAATGCCTTGACCGCCTTGCTGGGTCTGATGACCAGCGTACTGTATCTGCTGGCGTA
>JAKATS010000404.1 GCA_021818645.1 Acidobacteriota bacterium
GATCTGCTCTGGTCGCGGCCCTCCATCAGGCCGGCGGTTCACCCGCCGCGGCGGAACAGTTCATCCAGGCATTAAAAAGCCATTGAAGCTATATATTTTGCAATTCGCCGTTGATCCAGAGTTTTTGTATTTGTAATTGCTCGGGCGGGCGCTCGAGCGGATCGCCGTCAACTAAAACAAAATCGGCGGCGCAGCTCGGCGCAATCCGCCCCAGCCAGGCTTCGGCTCGCAGCGCCAGCGCGCTCAAATGGTGGTAGCCGGCCAGCGCCCCGGCCGCGTCCAGGCGTTCCTCGCCATGGGCCAGCGCCGCGGCCATCACCTCCAGCGGAGCAAAGGTCATCGCCGCCGGCCAGTCGGAGTTCAGCGCCACCGGAATCCCGGCCCGGGCCAGCGTGGCCAGCGGATACTCGTTTTTCATGCGCTCCGGGCCCAGCACTTTTTCAATCACCCGCAGATATACCTTGTGAAAATGCGTGGGCTGCACGCTCGCCACCAGCCCCAGCCGGGCCAGGCCGCGCAGCCGTTCCCGGTCCACCGCGGTGACATTGTCAAAATGTTCAATCCGGATGCGGGCCGGCAGCGGTCCATCGCCCTGCTGCCCCCAGTGCCGCAGCGCGCCGAACTCGATCGCATCTAGCGCATAATGCACGCTCAGGTCGCCGGCCGCGTGCAGGGCCAGGTCGCGTTTTTCCCGGTGAGCGCGCTCGACCGCGGCCGTGAGCGCGTCGGGCGACAGTGTCAGATAACCCGAAGTGGAAGGATGATCGGCATAGACCTGAAACCAGGCCGCATTGTGGTTCCCCGGCGTGCCGTCAAGCAGATATTTTTCCGGCCCCAGCCCCAGCCGGGTTGCATCCTGGTCCGCGGCCCGCAGTTGTTCCGCCATCGCCGCATGGCAGTCGAGCGGGCCGTAGGGGCTGGCGAAAAGCCGCAGCCGCAGCCGGCCTTCCCGCAGCAGCCGCTGGTAGATTCCCAGCACCCCGGGGTCGGTGATGATATCGGCGATCGTCGTCAGCCCGGCCGCCAGAGCGGCTTTCTGAAAGCGCTCAAAAGCCCGGGCCACGCGCTCGTACGGCATCTGCGCCAGCACCTTGAGCGAGGCGATAAACTGCGGGGTTTCCAGCAGCAATCCCCGCGGCTGGCCCTTGGCGTCTCGCGGAACTTCGCCGCTGCCCGCGGGATATTCGAGCGGTTGCAGCTTCTTCCATCCCGCGCTGTTCACCAGAGCGAAATGGGCATCCAGCGAGAGCAGATACACCGGCCCGTGCGGAAAAACCGCATCGAGCAGCGCGCGGTTGAACTCAGGATTCTGCGCCAGATCGGGATTCCAGCCGTAACCCACCAGCCAGTCATCCTTGCCGCTAGCCTGAAACCGGGCTCCGGCGACAGCCGCGGCCACCGCGCGCGGATCATTGAGAAACCTTCCCTCTGCGTCCACCAGCCTGAGCCCGTCTTCCTGAAAAACCGCGCCAAACAGGGGGTGCATATGGGCGTCAATGAAGCCTGGAATCAGATAGCCGCCCGCGAGGTCCACGGTCTCGAATTCCATTTCCATCGTGCGCAGGCCGCGCCGCAGCCGCGCTTCCTCGCCCACGGCCAGAACCCGGCCCTCGTGCACGGCCGCCGCCTGCGTCCAGGCCGGCGCGGCATGAAAGCCCGACTGCAATATCTGCCCGCCCCGGAAAATCCGGGCTTTGGGCGGGGAAGTTGAGGTGGTTTTCGGCATGGCGTCCGGGCGCGGTTGGAAGCTAAATTATAAAAGCTTCGCTCCCCAAGTCGCTCCGGATTGATGGCTGTGGTATTAGAAGATAAGATTCCTGTGTTGCGCTTCATGGATTTTAAAATCGCACACGATATCCCGCTTGCCCCGCTGACCACCCTCGAGATTGGCGGTGCGGCGCGCTTTTTCTGCCGCATCGAAAATGAAGATCAGGCGCGTGAGGCGCTGGCCTGGGCCCGCGCCCGCAACCTGCCGATCGCCGTCCTCGGCAGCGGCAGCAATCTCCTCGTCTCCGATTCCGGCTGGCCGGGCCTGGTCTTGCATGTCGCGATTCCGGGCATCGAGTGGCGGGACAATGGCGCCGTCCGGGCCGGCGCCGGCGTGGTCTGGGATGAATTGGTCGAACAGGCCTGCGCGCGCGGCCTGGCTGGCCTGGAATGCCTCAGCGGCATCCCCGGCAGCGTGGGCGCTGCGCCGGTGCAGAATATCGGCGCCTACGGCCAGGAAGTCGCGGAATCCATCACCCGCGTCCGCGCCGTCGAATTAGCCACCGGCGCCGCGGTCGAGTGGGCGCGGAACGAATGCGGCTTTGCCTATCGCCGCAGCCGTTTCAATACCTGCGATGCCGGGCGTTTCATGATCACCGAAGTGGGGTTTGCGCTGCGCCCCGGCGGCGCTTCCACGCTCCGCTACCCTGAGCTGGCGCGGCGCATGCCGGCCGCAGGCGAGCCTTCCTTGTCCGCTACCCGGGCCATGGTGCGCGAGCTGCGGAGCGAAAAAGGCATGCTGCTCGACCCTCATCACCCCGAGCGCCGGACCGCCGGCTCATTTTTTAAAAACCCGGTCGTGACCGCGCGGCAATGGCAGGAAATCGCCCTCCGGTCTCCGGTGCAGCCACCGCACTGGCCGGTCGAAGATTCCGCTTCCGCCGGCCAGGTGAAACTTTCCGCCGCCTGGCTCATCGAGCAGACCGGCTTCCACAAAGGCTACCGGCTTCAACCCTCCG
>JAKATS010000185.1 GCA_021818645.1 Acidobacteriota bacterium
TTCCGATCTCCAAAGCCTGACCACCGCGCCCGCGGCAAATTTCAGCAATCCAGCCGCGACGCCCAGTTCCATGGATTTTGAACAGAATTCACCCACCACGGTTGTGCGGGTCACGGATGGCAGTTACGGAGCCAAGCCACTGGGCGTGATTTCGACCGACGGCGGACAAAGCTGGACCGCATTTGGTTCCACCCCCGCCGGAAGCAAAGGCGGCGGCAGTATCGCCATCGCCCCCGATGGCTCCGCGATGGTCTGGGCCACGGAGGACACTTCGTCGGTCTGGTATTCGAAGGATGGAGGACAAACCTGGTCAGCCTCTACCGGCATCAGCCCGCAGGCACAGGTCGTCAGCAACAGGGTAGCACCGGGCATATTTTACGGGTTTGCCAATGGCACACTTTCGATCAGCACCGATGGCGGGGCGACTTTCACCACGGTGCAAAGCGTCCTGCCGAATAACGGCGTGCTCACAGTTTTGCCGGATGTACAGGGCGACCTGTGGCTGACCGGCGGCTGGAACGGCAGTCCGCTCTATACCAACACCGGCTCGAGCTCCGCCCCCGATCTGACGGAAATTTCCGGCGTTCAGCAAGCCAATCATCTGGGATTCGGGATGCCCGCCCCGGGCACAGGCGAGCTCACGTTATTCCTCGACGGAGAAATCAACGGGCAGTGGGGGTTATACCGCTCCACAACCGGAGGAGCATCCTGGATTCAGATCAACGACCCAGCACACCAGTGGGGCGGCATTACTACCCTCAGCGGAGACATGCGCACATTTGGCACGGTTTACCTGGGAACCGGCGGAGGGAGAGGCATCATCATGGGATCCAGCGCTAATTGAAGCAGTGATGTTTTTGCTGATTGAGGTGAGCATTAAAAACCAGCTCTTCGGTACCCCTCGCGCAGGAAGATCAAAGCCAATAGGCCGCGTCAAAACGGTTCGCCCGGATGCATGTAGTTTTCAAGGCTGGGTCGAGGGTTGGGCCGGGATCGCACGTTTACGCGCCAGCAGCATCCATGCACTGAACCCGTACTCGGAAAACTCGGCGGCTCGCAGTTCGACAATTTCCAGAAATGGTTCGACCGCCGCGGTAATATCGCGAGCCGAGCGCCGGGGTGGTCCGACCTCCCGCGCCGGCCCTTCGGTGCTACCCAACAGGCTGAGCCACAGACCGCCCGTCACCAGCGCGGCCGAAACACGAGCGGCAAATTGCTCGCGCTGCGGGGCATCATCGAAAACATGGAAGCAGCCACGATCGAAAACGAAATGATAGGAATCTTCAGGCAAGGACGTATTGAGAAAGTCCAAGGTGCGGAAACGGCAGGGCAGTTTGCGCCCTTGTAACCTGGCCTCCGCTCGCTCAATGGCCAGCGGCGCCAGATCAATGCCCTCGACCTCGAAGCCATGTTCGGCCAGCCAAATAGCATTGGTGCCCGTGCCGCAGCCAATCTCCAGCGTTCGCGACGGAGGGATGCGCCCGGCAGCGACGAACTCTACCAGCAGCGCCGCCGGCTTGCCGGTATCCCAGGGAATCTCGCCCGCTGCGTAGTTCTCATTCCAGGATGGTTGCGCCATGACCCCTCAAGTTTAGCCGTAAACCCCGCACCTATGCCAAGTCAAGCATAAGCCGGTCGCCCCCCGCCAGGGAGTTGCGGCAGCATACCCTTGAGGCCATTGCACCGTTATCAGCAGCCTAACTCATGGCTGTAATGTTACAATCCGGTCGAATCCGGACCCGGGAGAATCTGACCATGACAGAAGCCACACGCAGAAACTTTTTAAAGGGCAGCGCGGCGGCGATGTTTTCCGCCGGAGCGCTGCTCAAGGCAAATACCGCGGAAGCCCTGACCAAGGCGCCGACAGACGATGCGGCAACCCCACTGCCTGCGGCGGCAGATTCAGCGCCAGACAGCACGTTCCGCCCCGCTTCCACCAATGTCCTGCAGGCGGAATACCCGCGGATCAACCCCGAGCGCCGGGTGCAGTTCCGCATCAAGGCCCCGGGCGCGCGCAAGGTGCAAATCATGGTGGGCGGCGGCGGAGGAGAAACGCCGATGATGGAGCTGGCGAAACAGCCCGACGGCACGTTCACGCTGACCACTCCCCCGATCGTCGAAGGCTTTCATTACTATCCCGTCTATGTGGATGGGTTTGAGGTCACCGATCCCGGCAGCCGCACCTATTTTGGCGAAGGCCGGGACATGAGCGGCATCGAGATTCCGTCGCCGCTGGCGTCCGACGCATTTTATGAACTTCGCGAGGTGCCGCCCCACGGCGCAGTAGCCGAACGCTGGTACCACTCCAGCGTGACCGGGACCTGGCGGCGGATTGTCGTCTATACGCCTCCCGGATACGAACAGGAAACAACCCAGCGGTATCCGGTGCTCTATCTGCAGCACGGCGCGGGCGAGGACGAGACGGGCTGGACGCGGCAGGGCCGGGCGCAGTTTATTCTCGACAACCTGATTGCCGCCGGCGAGGCCAAGCCCATGATTCTGGTCATGGCGAATGGTTACGCCACGCGCGCCGGAACACCGCCGCTGGACCTGAGCAAAATCCCCCCGGGCCCGGCGCGGTTTATAGCAGCGATGCGCACGCAAATCGGAGGGTTCCCGGACGACCTGACCCAGGTGGTGATTCCGTACGTGGATCAAAACTACCGCACGCTCGCGGACCGCAACCACCGGGCCATGGCGGGACTCTC
>JAKATS010000007.1 GCA_021818645.1 Acidobacteriota bacterium
CTCCACTCCCGTCCGTCTCACCCGCATTGAACGGGGCGTCATGATCGGCTGTGGCGGCGGAAGAAATTTCACACAGGTTCTGCTGGCCTCGCATGGGGCCGCTGGCTCTACCGGCTTTATCGTGATCCGCGCCTGGCTTTCCGGGGCGCGAAACAGCAGTTAAATTAAACGGCTCAAATCCGGGGAATGCGCCCTGGGCCTGGACTGTTGATCTCAGTACCGCAAATAATCCGGCCCAAACGCTCTTCTTAATATACCACAAACGCAGACCACGCAACCCTGAATCGCGCTGATCCAAATTTTCAATTCATGATCGTGCGGGAAATCTGCGGCAATCCGCCTTGGGTCAGGCTAAGATGCATAGCGGTTGCTGTGTCGCAGCCCTCTGCGGACCCGATAAGCCATAAAGCCATGTTTGCTTTGCTTTTGCCTCGCCTGGGCCTGGCCCTGCCCATCACCCTCCCGGTGTCCGCCGGCGATAACGCCTGGATGCTGGTCTCCACCGCCCTGGTCCTGCTCATGACCGGCCCTGGACTGGCCTTGTTCTATGGCGGGCTGGTGCGCCGCAAAAACGTGCTTTCGGTCATGATGCAGAGCTTCAGCATGATGGCCCTGATCACGGTTTTATGGATGCTCATCGGCTATAGCCTGGCCTTCAGCCCTTATTCGGCCTTCATCGGCGGCTTCCATTTTCTCGGCCTGCGGCACGTCGGCGCGGCGCCCAATCCCGCCTACGCCGCGACCATTCCCCAATCCACCTTCATGCTGTTCCAGATGATGTTCGCCATTATCACCCCGGCGCTCATCACCGGCGCCTTTGCGGAACGCATGAAGTTCAGCGCCATGCTGCTGTTCCTCGGCCTCTGGTCCCTTGTCGTCTATGCCCCGATGGCGCATATGGTCTGGGGTCAGGGAGGCTGGCTGGGCATCAACGGCGCGGTGCCTACCCTCGACTTCGCCGGCGGCACCGTGGTGCATATCACCAGCGGCGTCTCGGCGCTGATCTGCGCGATTTATCTGGGCCGCCGCCGCGGATACCCCCGCGAGGCCATGCCGCCTCACAACCTGGTCCTGGCCGTGGTCGGCGCCTGTCTGCTCTGGATCGGTTGGTTTGGCTTTAATGCCGGCAGCGCCCTGCGGGCCGATGCCCTCGCCTCCAGCGCCTTTGTCGCTACTCAGGCCGGGGCCGCCGCGGCCGCGCTGGCCTGGGGCGCGGCCGAGTGGCTGCGCACCCGCCATGCCAGCCCGCTGGGCATCATCTCCGGCGCCGTCGCCGGCCTAGTGGCCATCACCCCGGCCGCCGGTTATGTGACCCCGCTGGCGGCCTTGCTGATTGGCGCCGTGGCGGGCGTGGTTTGCTATGCCATGGTTACCGTGGTGAAATCCCGGTTCAGCTACGATGACGCGCTCGATGCCTTCGGCGTGCACGGCGTGGGCGGCACCATAGGCGCTATTCTCACCGGCGTTTTTGCCACCCGGATCATCAATCCCGCCTTCGGCGCCGGCGTCGCGGTCGGCGCGGTGGATGGCCACTGGCTACAGATTCCCCATCAGCTCGTGGGCGTGGGTATCGCCTGGGGATGGGCGGCCCTCGGCACCCTGGCCTTATTGTGGCTGGTGGATCAACTGCTGGGTCTGCGCGTCAGTCCGGAAGAAGAAATCGAAGGCCTCGACGTTTCCCTTCATGGCGAGGAAGGCTATCACTTCGACTAGAGCTTTTAGCTTTTTGCCGCAGGGTTATAGTGCGCTGGGGCCGCGCTGGCCGTTGCGAATCCGGATCGCGTCTTCCACCGGCAGCACAAAGATTTTGCCGTCGCCGATCTTGCCCGTGCGCGCCGATTTCAGCAGCGACTCGATCACCGGTTCCACCAGTTCATCCGCCAGCACCATCTCGATTTTGAGCTTGGGCAGCAGATCCACCGAATATTCCCGCCCCCGGTAAACCTCGGTATGGCCTTTTTGCCGGCCATGCCCCCGTACTTCCAGCACGGTCATGCCCTCGATGCCGATTTCTTTCAGGGCGTCTTTCACCTCATCCAGGCGGGAAGGTTGAATAACGGCTTCAATTTTTTTCATCGCGGCAAATACTACCACGTTCCGGGCCTCGTCGGGAACCCGTTGCCGCCAAAATCAGATTGGGCGCTTTGGCCCGCTGCGCTGTCCCGTACCCTCGCGGTATATTGGAATACGAGTGTGGACTACGATTCGGGAAGTCAAAAGCGGCACTGCCGCTTTTCTCCGTCTCATCTCCCATGGAAGCAGCCACCTACACCGCGCGTTTATCCCTGGCCATGGATCTCGATCGGGTCGAGGCGCTCTCGGCCGACCTCGAGCGGATCGCCGAAGGCCGCGGCGCCGCCGAGCTCATGCGCAGCCTGGTCGGGCTATGCAAGCACCGCGTGCCGCATTATCACTGGGTGGGCATTTATCTACTGCGCGGCACGGAACTGCACCTGGGTCCCTATGCCGGCCGGCCCACTGTCCATACCCGCATCCCCATGGATCAGGGCATCTGCGGCGCCGCCGCCCGGGCCGGCGCGGCGCTGATCGTGCCCGATGTTCAGGCCGATTCGCGTTATCTGGCCTGCAGTCTGGAAACCCGCTCCGAAATCGTGGTCCCCATCCTCGCGGGCGAGAGCGTGCTGGGCGAAATTGATATTGATAGCGACCTGCCGCGCGCTTTTAACGAACACGATCAGGCCCTG
>JAKATS010000359.1 GCA_021818645.1 Acidobacteriota bacterium
GTTCAATAGGCCAGCAGTTACGCCATGGCCCGGAATAAATCTTCACTCTGCGGCAGTATAGCGTCTTCGAGCGCCGGCTGATAGGCGCAGAACAAATCCTGGGCGGCGATGCGCCGGACCGGCGCATCCAGGTGTTCAAAAAGTTCCTCGCCGATGCGGGCGGCAATCTCGGCTCCGTAGCCCCAGCTCAGCATGTCCTCATGCGCCACCAGCGCGCGTGCGGTTTTTTTAACCGAGGCGGCAATGGCGGGCCAGTCATAGGGCGCCAGGGTCCGCAGGTCGAGAATTTCAACGAGACGGCCGCTGGTGCGCTCGATTTTTAGCGCTGCCTGCAGAGCCCGCTGCACGACCGCGCCATAAGTCACCACGGTCAGGTCACCGCCGGTTTTTACCATCCGGGCCTGGCCAAAGGGCAGGCAAAAATCCGGCCCGGGGTCAGGTGAGCGGTTGAAAGGCTCGCGGTAGAGCCGTTTATGCTCCAGAAACAGCACCGGGTCGTCGCCGCGCAGCGCGGTGCGCAGCAACCCGCAGGCATCGAGCGCGTTCGAGGGCATGGCCACGCGCAATCCCGGGATATGCGTAAAAATGGATTCGCCGCTCTGGCTGTGATAAATGGAGCCGCCGGTCAAATAGCCGCCGATGGGGCAGCGGATGACCACGGGCGCCGCAAAGCCTCCATTGGAGCGCCAGCGCAGCACCGCCAATTCGTTGCGCAACTGCATCATGGCTGGCCAGATGTAGTCAAAAAACTGGATTTCGGCCGCCGGGCGCAGTCCGCGTGTGGCCATGCCGGTTGAGCGGCCCACGATGCTGGCTTCCGCGATGGGGCTGTTTTTCACCCGGTCACCGAAAGCTTTCTGCAGCCCGAAGGTGGCCTTGAAAACCCCGCCTTTGCCCTTGACCTTGCCCAGATATTCCGGCCGCCCCACGTCGGCCACATCTTCGCCCAGCACCAGAATCCGCGGATCCCGCCGCATTTCCTCATGCAGGCAGTGGTTGATCAGATCGACCATGGTGCGCGGCTCCCCATGCGGCTGTTCGGGGCGCGCGAATTGCGGGCTGGTGATATCCACGGCGTCGGAATACACGAATTGGTGCAGGCTTTCGGGCCGCGCCGGCTCGGCTTCCAGCGCGCTATCCGTAGCGGCCAGAATTTCAGCTTCCACCGCCTGTTCCATGGCGGTTAGATCGGCCGGGGCGGCCAGATGCAGCGCCAGGATTTTTTCCCGGTTGATTTTTACCGGATCGCGGCTGGCTTCGGCGGCGCGTTCGGCATCCGGCCGGTAAAGCCGCTCATCATCGGAAAGAGAATGCGAATACGGGCGAATGACCTGCGCCCGCACCAGCGCCGGGCCATGCCCGGCACGGGCATAATCGCAGGCCTGCCGCATGACGGCATACGAATCCCACAGATCGCAGCCGTTGCACTCCAGCCGCAGCAGGCCGGGGAAGCCGGCCAGCAGGGCTGCGATGTTACCGCCCGGCGTCTGCTCCTCGACCGGAACGGAAATGGCATAGCCATTATCTTCAATCAAAAAGACAATCGGAAGTTTTTCCAGGCAGGCGTGCGTCACAGCCTCCCAGAATTCACCTTCACTGGTTGAGCCTTCGCCGCCGGTGACCAGCGTGATTTCATCGTCGTGCCAGCGGACCGGCCTGGGGGTGGGATTTTTGGCCAGCCAGGCGGTAATCTTTCTGCCATGCCGTTGAAAATAGCGGGTAGCTTCGGCGCAGCCTACGGCCTGGAGAAACTGGGAGCCGGTGGGGCTGGAACTGGTGACGATATGCCGCGCCGGATCGCTCCAGTGCGAAGGCATCTGGCGCCCACCCGAGGCCGGATCGGCGGCCGCGCCCACGGCCTGCAGCAGCATGTCGCGCGGGCTTACGCCCAGCCCCAGACAAAGAGCCCGGTCGCGGTAATAAGGATAAGTCCAGTCAACGCCTGCGCGCAGGCACTCGGCCGCCGCGACTTGAATGGCCTCATGGCCGGCGCCGCTAACCTGGAAATAAATTTTCTGCTGCCGCTTCAGCAAGATTTCCCGGTCATCCAGCCGGCGGGACAGCAAGACGGTCCGGTACAACACCAATGCCCGTTCCGGCGTGAGGGTCGAGGTATCCGCTGCTGCGGCTGCGGTCTCCAGCGGTGCGGGCGCGGTTACACTCATGGACGATTCCGGGGGCTCAGGATCTACTCCGGTGCCTGATTCAACAACAACTTGAAACAGCCGCCGGTTTCATTATCCGCACCCTGCCCAATCCTCGTCAACACCGCTGTCGCAGCCTGAAGATTTACCGGGATGCCAGAATAAAATGCACCCTCCGATTTTGTGCATAACAGGCGGATGTGGCCGCGGTGCAAAACGGATGGCCCCAGACGGTGGTGAGCCGGATGCGGTTGAGGCTGATTCCCAGCTTGGATAAATACTGCTGCGCCGCCCGTGCGCGTTTAAGAGCGAGCTGGTGATTATACGCGGGCGTTCCCCGGGAATCGTAATAGCCGGCGAGTAGAAAATGAATCTGGGGATGACGCCGCAGCCAGGCTGCATCCCGGCGCAAAATGCGCTCGGAGTATTCCGTGATCTCGGCGGAGTTGAAGGCAAAATGAATATCCTTCATGCGGTTATGAAATTGCTTCGCCAGCCGGGCGCTGATGACTGGCTGGGGAGCGGGTAGCGCAGTAACCGCAGGCGCCGGAGCGGAGATCG
>JAKATS010000006.1 GCA_021818645.1 Acidobacteriota bacterium
GGTTTTGCGCCTCATAGATCGTCCTTATCCATGGTTGGGTTATAGATGGGAAATGGCGAAACCACGCGTGTGATCACTCCTTCTGCACTGGGCTCATCCGGCCGCAGGCCCAGCTCGATCGCACAGAACAGGGCCAACAATTGCCCCGGCATCACATCGAGCGGCGGCCGGTCATCATCCGCAATACTCGAAATATCCGTGCCCAGATTCCAGCTTCCCTCTATCTCCTCCGCGTCGGCGCCCCACACCAGCATATGCTGGGCCAGCTGCTTGCGCCGCAGTTCATTCAGCAAGTCGCGCTCATACCGACGGCGCAGCGGATCGGAAGACATCAGCGCCAGGATCAGCGTGGCGCGATTCAGGGCGGCCATGGGGCCATGCCGCAGCCCCAGAAAGGTCTGGGGCCAGGCCAGGATTTTTCCCGCAGTCAGCTCCGTGATTTTGAGCGCCGTCTCATCCGCCACGGCCCGCTGTGAACCGTCGCCGAGCACGCACACGCGCGCTGGCCGCCGCTGGCCGGCTGCCGCCGCGGTTTTCGCCATTTGGGGCAGCCAGCGCTCCGCCGCGCCGGCCAACTCTTCGATCCCGCGCTCCCATAGATCAGGATGGTTGAAATATGCCAAACTCTGGCCGGCAATCCACAGATTCGTGAATGAGCTGGTCATGGCCAGCCCGCGGTCGTTCACTGCCTCATCCAGTACGATGACGCTGACATTGGGCCGGCCGGTAAAAGCCTTTGCCATTTTCCCGCTTGCATGGCAGGTGATCAGCAGATGATGAATTTCAGGCCGGGAGCGCAGCGCCCGCTCCACCACAGATACCGACTCCGGGCTGTTGCCCGAGCGTGAAAATGAGATCCAGAGATAGCGCCGGCCGGGCAGCATAATCTCCGAATGCGGCAACAGCAGATCGGTCGCAGCTACCGCCCGCGCCTCACATTGCCAGCGCCGGGCCAGCAGCGGCACCAACGCCCGGCCGATATAGTCCGATGATCCCGCTCCAACCAGAAAAATTGCTGGAATGCCATCTTTGGGCTCCTCACCGGGCAGCCCGATTCCAGCCCGGCTTAAAAACGCCGCCAGCCGCTTACGCTCGCGCTGCAGGAGTGTCCGTGTGGCCCGCCAGGTCGCCGGCTGTTGATCAATTTCCCGCGGCGTATGCGCAAGACCGCGCTGCGCGGCCTCGGCCGCCGGCAGCCGTAAAACTGTAGTGAGAGGATTCATCCGCACCCTGGTGTTTCGAACTTCAAGAGAAGTATAAAATGGACGCGCCGCGCTGGGGATGTGTATGAAGCGCGGCGCGTCCTGGCTCCAGGATTGCGGACTGGAGAACTCAGAATGTCAGCCGCAGCGCAAGCTGGATGATGCGCGGATTGCGCACACTTTTCACCTGGCCAAAGCCATTGTTGACCGGGGTCCAGAGATTGCTGCCGGCATTGTAGTTGAATTCCGCCGTGGTATTCAGTGAATCCGGGTTCACATGATTGAAGGCGTTATAGAACTCCGCCCGGAACTGCATCCGCGAGCCTTCGCTGATCTGAAAGTTCTTGTCCAGCGCCATGTCATAGTTCTGAATGCCGGGGCCGCGGAAGGCGGTGCGACCTTCATTGCCGATGGAGCCAATGCCGGGCGAAGCAAAAACATAAGGATTGAACCAGCGGCTCAAGGTCCGATTACCGGCAGAGAACTCCGGATTACCGGTGATTTGCACATGTGCGCCGTCGCCCCCGCCGGTGACATCATAGCCCGGTAGATCCAGGCTGACAAATTCGGGCGGCCCGCTTTCGAGCGTGCCGATGCCCTGATATTGCCAGCCGCTGAATGCCGCCCGTGACAGCCAATTGTTCCAGTAACGGTCGAGCGATGGCACGTTCCAAAGCCAGGTGAAGTGGAAAATATTCGACCGGTCATACCCGGCCAACCCGTACGACCACTGGGAGAGCGGCACATACGTTGGCAGCACGCAATTATAGTTATCGCAATAATCCATGGTCTTCGACCAGGTATAGGCAGTAGTAAACTCCAGCCCATGGCTGAAGCGGTGCTCAAGCGAAACCTGCAGCGCGTTATAGTTTGAGTTCAGGTTGTAATGTTTAAAATAAATAGTCTGGTAGCCGGGATAGGGCCGGAAAAAATTGTCGTTGATGCCATGCCAGCTGGCCAGGCTGGGGTCGAGCTTTCCAGTAAACTGAGGGGAAAAACCCCGGCAAGCGGAAAAAGTATTGGGATTCCCGGCTGATGTATAGGCGGACGTGGCGCCATTGGCTTTTGTATCCGAAGGGTTCTGGTATTGCGGCAGCCATTCATTGCAATACGGGACTTCATTGATATTGGTTTTGGCGTCAAAATGCCGGCCAAAACTGCCGACATAAGCAATATCCAGCGCGGTGGAAAAGCCGATCTCGTGCTGCAAGTCCAGCATGGTGTCATAGGCCGCCGGGACTTTGGGGTTTTGCTGCACGGCAAACCAGTTGTAATTTTGCGGAGACTGAATGCCCACGCTATTCGCGATATCGCTGACCTTGCCGTAATACACGGTATTGATCACGTCAATGGGAGGATTGAAGGTCAGGTTGCCTTCCTGTGAGCCCGCGCCCAGCAGGGTGTTATAAATAATGGCGTAATCGCCGCGTAAAGCGGTTTTGCCATTGCCAAATACGTCCCAGGCAAAACCCAACCGCGGCGCCCAGGCAAAATTCTGGCTGCCGACCAGCCCCTCGGGCCAGCCCTGGGAACCATTGGGATACTGAGGATCGCCGATTACTCCCTCACCGTTGATCAGGCTGCCGGTGCCGGGAACCAGATTGCCGATATAGGCGGAGGGGAAACAGGATCCGGGCTGGGCCGGATTGGTGGCATTCCAGCCGGTGTTGGTCTTGCCGTTGGGCTTGGTATAGGTACAATGCGAATACTGAAACAGCAGCGGCGCGTCGGCTGGATTGAACCGGGCCGGATCAAAATTGGCGCCCTGTACGATGGTTTGCGGAAACACCTTGGAAAATCGCACTCCGGCATTGATCGTCAGGCGAGAGGTGGCATGCCAGGTATCCTGGGCATACCATTCCAGCACCTTGGTAATGGGATCATAATTGGGCCGGTTGGCGGGCTGGGAATAGGTTTGGAAATTGCCCAGCAGCATATCTGCATAGGTGTAATTCGTAGTGGCGTAATTGGAATTGGGGCTGAAATTTAAATCGCCATTGAAATCACCCGACGTATTGTGCAATTGAATGTATTCATCTTTTTCCCAAGCTATTCCGAATTTAAAACTATGCGCCCCGGCAATCCAGGACACATCGTCATTGACGGTATCCGCCCAGGCGCTATCCTGCATCGGCATCCGGCCCGGCATATTCCAGCCAGGATTATTATTGGCATCCTGCCCGCCAAATCCCACGGATGGAATAAATCCGTATGGATTTTCGCTGGGGTTCAGCGATGCGATATTCAGCCCATAGTGACTGGATTGGAGCAGCGCCACCGTTGAGGGCTGCGTGAAGATCTGCTGTTCTTTCCAGTATTCCGTGCCGAGCGTCAATTGATTCACCACGGTCGGGCTGATGATCTGGGTAACTCCCAGCGACATGCCGGGACTGGGGGTGTAGTAATCAATCGGCGTATATTGTTCCAGCCATTGGGGCAGTCCTGCCGGCGTGGAAATACCCGCGTCATGTGTGTGGTCAATTTTACCCATCCAGAAAACGCGCCAATTCGGCGTGGGATCATAATCAATGCGCAACTGCGCCAGCTTGACCGGAGTTTGATTGGATCCCGAGGTGTAATAATTGCAATCCGCGCAATTGGCCAGCGTGCCGGGGAGC
This sequence comes from Acidobacteriota bacterium, assembly GCA_021818645.1. GTDB lineage: Bacteria > Acidobacteriota > Terriglobia > Terriglobales > SCQP01 > JAKAZV01. The sequence goes on from JAKATS010000006.1 coordinate 3,821, forward strand.
GCATTCGGCTTGGGGAATATCTGCAGCAGCTTCAGCATCTGCGGATTGATCATGCTGGCCGGCACCGTATTGCCGGGAAATAAGGCATCGGTTGTGCCGGTAGCCGGGTCATTAATCACGGGCGGGGTTTTGTAATAGGTGTATTGATTGGCTGGAAACGTTACCGAGCCATCTGGATTGACGTTATAGACAGGCATCGCCCAGTCAAACACGCCTGAACCCGGCTGGGGCGTGGTGTTAGGGTCGTCTTCCGCCGTGAAAAAGAAAAACAGCTTGTTTTTGTGGGTATTAAACAGTCCCGGCCAGTAGATCGGCCCGCCAAAAGTGCCGCCAAAAGTATTGTATTTGTAAATCGGCCGGGGCAGAGCATGGCCCACATGAGCGTTGTTCAAGGCATTATTAGCGTTGAGGGCGGTGTTCCGCAGATAATAAAAAAGGCTGCCGTGGTATTGGCTGGTTCCCGACTTGGTCACGATCTGGATCTGCGCCCCGGCGTTTTTACCGTATTCCGCCTGATAACCGCTTTCGATCACCCGCACTTCTTTCACCGAATCAATATCCACGGGCGTATCCAGGCTGGTGCCGCTGCGCACGCTGCCCGTGACGCCGTCCACACTGACATTGTTGTAATCGTTACGAATGCCATTCACATAACCCGTGGCTTCACTGCCCAACTGGCTGCTGCCATGGCCATCCAGCACCACGCCCGGCATCGTTTGCATGAGTTGCATGACATTGCGGCCCACGGTCATTAAACGGCCGATCTGTTTGGAATCCAGCACCTGGCTGCGGTCCGAACTGGTGGTCTGAATCGGAGTCACCGTCGCATTCACCGTTACCGACTGACCCACGCTGCCCAGGCTCAACCGCAAAGTGCCTGCGGATAAATGGCCGGAAGCATACAGCACCAGGTTGGTTTTCACTACGGCCTTGAACCCCGGTGCGGTGACCTTAAGATCATAGGTTGCCGGCATCACCGCTGGAAACTGGAATAAACCGGAGCGGTTGCTGCGCGTGGAATAGGTGGTGCCGCGGCGGACATCGGTCAGCACGCAATGCGCGCTCACTACTGCCCTGCCCTGCGGATCTACCACATGGCCGAGAATGGAGCCGTTCTCATTCTGACCCCAGAGCATGCCCGCGCATGCCACCAAAAGAATCAAGCCCCGTTGGACGAAACTACGCGGTTTCATGACAGTTCTCCTTCGGGTTCGCCGGTCGCCCAGCCCGGGACGGAACGGAAACCCGCTGCGCACAAAAAATGTAATTGTTAACGATACCTTACGTTAGCGATAACATCCGGCATGGTGCACTCATTTCGAGCCAATGTCAAGCCCTTATTTTTCCGGGTGCGCGGTCGCAGCCCGCAAACTCGCGCTTTCGCCCCTCCGCAGGAATAACTTCAACCAGGCGCCCCGAACCCGGCGGGCCGGCCGCCGTCCCAGCCGCAACTCGACGGTTTCGCCCGGCCAGGGATTCCATAGCCGCACCGGACCGGTGGCTTGCGCCTTCAGGCGTACGCTGCCAGTCCGTCCGCGCCTCCGGTTGGAGGTTACCAGGACACCACCCTGCGCCAGCAACTGAAAGCTTGCGTCCCAGGCGGCGGGCCAGGCGGGAAAAAGCTGCAGCGCCGGCTCTTCACCCGGCCGCGGCGGCGCGCTCTGCAGCAGAGCCAGATGGAGCGCCCGCGCCATCCGGCCCAGGCGTTCCGCCCCTACATCTCCCGGTCCCTCCCGCAGCGTCATGCGATTTTCCATGATGACCGTCTGTTTCCCGCTGCCCTTCCAATCGCAAAAGTCATGGCCGGGATCGAGGCAGTGAATCTGGTTGAGCAGCATATGCCGCAGATCTTCCGCCCGGCCCAGGTGCGCGGCAGCGGTGGCATAGGGGTTGAGTTCACTGATGGGAGTCGCCGCGTTCACCCCGTCCGGAAACAGCCGGGCATAAGTGGCTTCCGCCAGTTGGCGCAGGGCGGCATCGGGAGTGTTCACCGTACACAGGTCGTAATAAAGCGCCGGTAGCAGCCAGGGAGCGGCCACATTACCGCGCCCGGCCGGAGGCCGTGCCGCAACCCAATAAGGAGGGGTGAATGCAGCTTCCTTAAACTCCTCCGGTAGTTCGCGGTTGGTGACCAACGGCGGCAGATGGTCCAGAAGTTCCCGCCATTGTTCCCGCTGTTTTTCATTTTCCCCGAGCAATTCGCTGGCTCGAATGGCCAGGGGCAGCAGGCCATGCATGGCACAGAGCTCTTCCTGGGTGTCCTGCGCATCCCAGACGGGTTCCGAACAGTTGACGTGATGAATATGGTAAAAGCCGTCCGCGCCGCGCCGCAGATTTGGGAAAGTGCGGTAGAACTCGGCTATGCCCGTCAGCATGGGAAAGGCATGCGCACGCAGCCAGTTCAAGTCACGGCTGTAGGCGTAGCGCAGCCAGTACTGCCAGGCAATTTTGGCGCCGCTACTGAATATGTGCGATGTGTGGCCAAAACAGCCATGCCCCTTGGTATGCCACACATAACGGCCAGCCACATACTTCCCCTTGGCCTTGTAATTCCAGCGCGAATTTCCCGATTGCTTGGGCCAGGCATAGGCATCAAATTTTTTGCTGCGTTCGCGCCAGGGCTTGCGCGTCAGCCAAAGTTCCCGCATCTCCGCCGCGATCTCCGGCGGTAAATCTTCCTCCCCGTCGAACCAGGTGGTTTCCGGAATCCAGATGCCCCGTGATCCCCACTGCTGCTCTGCCGCCCGGCGCTGGGCAGGTGTCATGGCGGTATAGGTGTTAAATACCGGCTGCAGCAGCTCCTCTCGATTCGCCTGCTGCAGGCCATCGTAATAACAGGCCTGATTTGACCACCAGTATTGTGAGCCCCACATGCGCATATCGCCGTCGGTCATGAATAGCAGGCCGCCGAAGCGCGGCATGTAGGCGCCGCGCGAGCATGCGGCCATCAGATAGAGAAAATAGGTGTAGTTGCGCTCAATCTCATCCGCCGCGCCATCGGCGCTATGCAGCCCGATCCAACCCCGGCGCCAATAGGCGCGCCACCAGGCGCGATTATCCTCAACCAGTCCAGCCTGGCCGCGGCGGCGGGCCGCGGCGAGTTTTTTCAGCGCCCAAGCCGCCACATCCACCTTCGGATCGAGACTGGCGGCGCTGGCGATCAGGACCACGAATTTCCCAACTCCCGCGCCCGCCGCCACCCGCACCGCTGCGTCGCTGGAATAGCGGGGGCGTCCCGGGCGGCCTATGATGCAGGCCGCCACGGCGGAGGCGGAATAAAATTTACCCTCGGTGAACCGCTGTGTCAGGATCGCAGCCTGGCCGCGAATCTCCAGTTGGGAAGCGGCGAATTGATCGCGGTGCTGCGTCTCAACTGTGCGGGCCTTGGCCAGGGCGTCATTCCGGCCGGGTAAATACTGGCGCCGGTAGCGCAGCATGCGCAGCTCGACCGCGACCGGCTGCGGCTGCACTCGCTGATCATGAACTTCGAGCGCGATTACGTCCTGCCGCGGCCACGCCAGCGCCCGCACCTGCACTCCAGTTCCCTGAAGCCACAGTTCACCCGTATAGAGCGCCAGATGCTGGCGCATGGCGCCGGCCGTGAATACATCCTCGCCGGCGCCGCCCAGATCGAGGTCCACAAAGCCACAGCCGCCGGCGTAATCCGTATCCCGTTCAGGAAAGCTCAGCGTGGCCGCCCCGGCACCAAAGACATCGCTGCGATTGATCTGCATGTGCAGCGCGGTAGGCGAAGTCCAGATCAGGGTTCCCATCGCGCCATTGCCGATAGGCATGCCGGCTTCCGGCCGCGACACCGGCGCCTCCAGCCTGATATCCGCCCGCCCGATTAAATCCTGGATGGTCCTGGCCCCGGCTGGCGATGCGCCAGCGTCTGCGCCGCGCGAGGGGAACGATCCACGCCCGGACCAGGCCAGGCCCGCGACCGCACTCTGAGTTAAAAAATCACGCCGGGTCACCACGTCATTCATGCCGGGCCTCGTCCGGATCAGGCTGATGAAATTCTATTCCGGAGCGCTGTTCAATCCTGATTCTGCCGCCAGCGCGCCACCTGACCTTCCGGTTCCCAGGTCAGATTTCGCACCGGATCCACAATGGCGTCCATTTCCGCCCGGATTTCCGGCACAATGGCCATGCTCGCCGCAGCCACATTAGCCGCCACCTGCTCCGGCCGCGTCATGCCGATCAATGTGCTGGCAATGCCGCCATGATCCAGACAATGCCGCAGCGCCAGCATGGGCAGATCATATCCCCGCGACTCCGCCAGATCGAGCAGCCGCTGTCCGGCCGCCAGCACCGCTTTCGGCGCCGGATGCCAGACGGGAGGTCCCAGCCGGGTTAACACGCCCATATGCAGCGGGGAAGCATTCAGCAGCCCGACCTGCCGCGCCTGAGCCAGCGGCAAAAGCCGTTCGTCGAGTTGGGAAATCATCAGATTGAAATGGCAGTACGACAACACCACGTCAATTTCGGCCGACTCCACCACTTCGGCAAGTACTTCCAACGGATAGCCGGAAACCCCGATCGCCCGCGCCTTGCCTTCTTCCCGCAGCCGGATCAGCGCCGGCAAGGTCTCTTCCAGAATCTGTTCCCGCCGGCCAAACTCAATATCGTGCGCCAGCAGAATATCCACATAATCGGTGCGCAGCCGGCGCAATGACATTTCGCAACTGGCGCGCACCCGCGCCGCGGAAAAATCAAATTCATCGCGGCCATAGCGGCCGCATTTCGTCTGCAGCACGACTTTGGAACGGCGGCCGGCCAGCAGTTCGCCCAGCCGCAATTCCGAAAGTCCATCGCCGTAATAAGGCGAAGTGTCAAAAAAGTGGATGCCTAATTCCAGCGCCAGTGCGACCGCCCGCTCGGCCGCGGCCATTTCCAGTGGCTCATAGAGGCCGCCTAAAGGCGCGCCGCCAAAGCCCAGCGCCGAGACGCGCAATTCCGTGCGGCCCAGCCGGCGCGGTTCCTGCAGGAGAGTGGAGAGGTTGCCCATTTATCCGTCCTGGTTACGTTAACACATACCGATTTTCCGGCAAGCAAAAAATTAATAAACCTCGCATGAAGATGGTCACGGCGCCGGGCCCAACTTCGCCGGCGACCACGCGCCCTGCCGTACAATAGGGCTTGCCATGGCGCGCCGCCCTGCTTCCGCTTCCGCTACCATTCTCGACATTGCCCGCGAACTGGGCGTTTCGGCCATGACCGTCTCCCGCGCCTTGCGCGGCCGCCCGGAGGTGCAGCCTCGCACCCGCGAGCGCGTGCATCAGGTTGCCCAACGCCTGGGCTATCGCCCTCATCGCTGGGCCCGCAGCCTGGTGAGCCGCCGATCCTGGATTATCGGCATCGTCATTCCCGACATCAGTCACGGCTACTTTGCCGAAATCACCGGGGGCGTCGAGCCCGTCATCGAAGCCGCCGGCTATGATCTGCTGCTCTGCCATTCCCGCCGCGATCCCGAACGCGAGCGCCAGGAAATGAATATGCTGCTGGAAAGCCGCGTGGATGGCCTGATTGTTGCATCCGAACAGCCCGACCCGGAATTTTTCCGCGCTCTGCTCGCCCGCCGCACCCCCCTGGTGCTGGTGGACCGCTATTTCCCCGGCTTGCGCCTGCCCTCGGTGCGGGTGGATGACGTGGCCGTCGGCCGCCTGGCCACCCAGTACCTGCTGCGGCTGGGCCATCGCCGCATCGCCCATCTGCATGGCCCCGCGCTCAGTCCCTCCGAGCTGCGCCTGCGCGGTTATCGCCAGGCCATGCGCCAGCGCCGGATTGCCGTACCCACCGCCTGGGTGATCGGCGGCGCTTTTGATATCGCCAGCGGCGCACAGGCGATGAAGCAGTTATTGCGCCTGCGCCCGCGGCCCACGGCGGTATTTGCCGCGAATGATCCCATGGCATTTGGCGCGATCCAGGCCTGCCGGGAAGCCGACATCGCCGTGCCGCGGGAAATCTCGATTGTGGGCGCCGGCAACATCGAGGGCGATCACCACCCCAATCCTTATCTGACCACCATGGATTGGCCGCGCATGGAACTGGGGCAGCAAGCGGGGCAGCTGCTGCTCAAGCTCATCGCCCAGCCCGAACGCGCCCTGGCCGATATCATTTACCGGCCCGCGCTGCTGGAGCGCCAATCCACCGCTCCGCCACTGATGTAATTTTTATGTCAACCCAAACCGACTCTTTGGTTTTCCGCCGCACTCAGGCCCGTGCAGGCCGCCACATTGCGATTTCGCCCGCCAACAGCGCCACCCGTCATCTCAGCTACGGCCGCATTCGCCTCACCTCGTCTCAGCCCACCAGCGAGTTCGATAACCGGGATGAGGAAACCGGCTTCATCGTTGTTTCCGGCCAGGTCACGATCACGGCCCGCGATCGGCAATTTTCGCTCAAGCGTTTCGATGCGATCTATGTTCCACGCGGCTCGCACATCAAAATTACTGCAGCTTCACCGGCGGCCGATGTGGCCGAATTTTCCGCCCCGGTTGCCGCCGAGTATCCCATGCAGGTGGTACGGTATGCGGACATTCTCCGCGATCCAGGCTTGCACTTCACCGCCGGCGGCCCTGCCTGTTCGCGCGAGCTGCATATGATGCTGGGTAAAAATATTCAGGCCGGCCGCCTGGTCGCCGGCTTTACTTTTTCCGAGCCGGGAAACTGGACCAGCTGGCCGCCGCATGAACATGCCGATCTGCTGGAGGAAATTTACGTATATTTCGATATGCCGCCTCCGGCTTTCGCCGTGCAGCTGGTCTATACCGATTCCGATACGCCGCTCGCCGCCACCATCGTTCGCGACGGCGACGCCGTGGTCATGCCCTCGGGGTATCATCCCAATGTCGCCTGCCCCGGACACCGGGTGGGTTTCATCTGGGCCATGGCGGCGCATGAAGAGTCCGCCGGCCGGCAATTCGGAGTCGTCCATATCCAGCCGGGATTTGAAACCGGCGGCTCGGGTCTTGAAAGCGGCCGCAATCCCGCGTCTTCCGCCCGCTAACCCCGGCGGAGCAGCGGGTCATGATCATGGGATACGCATCTCCATTCTCCCTGACTGGAAAAGTCGCACTGGTTACCGGATCGCGCCAGGGCCTGGGCGCAGCCATGGCGCTCGCGCTGGCCGAAGCGGGTGCGGATGTATTCTGCCATGGCCGGCACGCCGATCCCGGCGATATCTGTGATCGCATCCGCCAACTCGGCCGCCAGTCCATCTACATTCCGGGCGATGTTGCGGATGAAGCATTTTGCCAGGATCTTATGGCCCGGGCGCTCACTGCCTTCGGCCGGCTCGACATTCTGATCAATAATGCCGGCACCATTCGCCGCGCACCCGCAGCGGAATATGCGCTGGCGGACTGGGACGCGGTGATCTCGGTCAACCTGCGATCCATTTTTCAGCTATCGCAACTGGCGGCCCGGCATATGCTGGTGCGCGGCAGCGGCAAAATCATCAATATCGCCTCGTTGCTTTCGTTTCAGGGCGGGATTCTGGTGCCTGCCTATGCCGCGGCCAAGGGCGGCGTGGCCCAACTCACCAAAGCCCTGGCCAACGAATGGGCCGTGCGCGGCATTAATGTCAACGCCCTGGCCCCCGGATACATGGAAACCGCCAACACCGCCGCTTTGCGCGCCGACCCGGTTCGCCATCGCCAGATTCTCGAACGCATTCCCGCCGGCCGCTGGGGCCGGCCCGAGGATGTCGCGGGCGCCGCGGTTTTTCTCAGCTCCGCCGCCGCCGATTACATCCACGGCCAGGTGCTGGCCGTGGATGGAGGCTGGCTGTCTCGTTAAATTTCAGAAACGTTAACGAAAACATTCCGTCTATAATCAAGACTTGCTTTCGCCGCCATGGCCTCCCGCATGACCACCGCCGATTTGCGCCTGGTGCCCGCCGGGCATCCCCGCGCGCAGCGGGTCGCGGTGCTCGAGGCTCCGCGCCGGCTGACGCTGGCCTATGCCGAAATCCCTGAACCCGGCCCCGGCGAGGTGCGGATCCAGGTGCACTGGGTTGGCGTCTGCGGCTCCGATATTGAGGCGTTTCGCGGCACCCGCCAGCCGGAATTTCTCACCACTCCCGCCCGGCTGGGCCACGAAGTCGCCGGCACCATTGATGCGGTGGGCGCCGGTGTCGAAGGCCTCCGGCCCGGAGACCGGGTAGTTTGCCGCTACGTCTGGGGCGCCTTTGCCGCATTCATCGTCTGCCGTCCCTTCAATCTGCTGCGTCTGCCCGATGCCATGCCGCTGCGCGACGCCAGCCTGATTGAAGTGCTGCCCGGCATTCTGCATGCCGCCGAGCTAGGCGCGATTGACTCGAACCAACGCGTGCTGATCATGGGTCAGGGGGTCAGCGGACTCATCATGACCCAGGTGGCGCGCCTGTTCAGCCCCAGGGCTTTGGCCGTCACCGATCTCAAGCCGCGCAATCTTGAGCTGGCCCGCCGTTATGGCGCCACTCATACCTATCAGATGCCCGGCTCCGATACTCCCACCATGGCCATCGCCGGCGCAGATTTTCCGGAGGGGTTTGAAGTTGTGATTCCCTGCCTGCTGGAAGGCGACGGAATGGCCGACGCCATTCATTGCGCCGCATTTGGCGGGCGCATCGTGCTGTATGGCTGTATCGGCATGTGCCATAAGCCGCTGGATTTTTTCAGAGTCCATCGCCAGCGACTCGATATTTTTTCCACTGAACCCAAGCGGGATATTGATATGCGCCGCTGGTTTGAGGAGGGCCTGCGGCTGGTGGAGCAGGGGTTAGTCAACACCGGCGAGATCGTCACTCATGAAGTGCCGCTGAGCAGGATTCAACAGGCATTCGAGCTGCGCGACGATGCCGCCGGCGATGCCATCCACGTATTGGTCAACTGTCAGGCCTGAAGGAGCTTCGCATGAAAATATTCATCCTCTGGCTGGGGCTGTTTTCCGGGGCGGTACCCGTCCGGCATCATTTTTTACCCTGGAGCAGGCTCCGCAACCCGGTGCTCTCCTACCCGCATTGGTCCATCAAGGACCCCGCCATGGCCTGGCATCAGGGCCGGTTTTATGTCTTCTTCTCCGCTTTTTACCAGGATCGCGGCCAGGTCCGCAGCCACGTGGTTGAGGTTTCAACCCGCGATTTTCTGCATTTTTCCCGGCCCCTGCTCGACCTTTCCGGCCGCCGCCAGGGTTTTGACGGCATGTGCTCGCCCGACGTGCGCCGCATGCGCGGAGGCCGCTATGAACTCTCGTTCAACTCCTGGGGCGATGCGCGGCGCCATCCCAATCAGCTTTTTTATATGACTTCGCGCGACCTCATCCACTGGTCGCCGCGGCATGCGCTCGCTGCCCGGCTCTCCCGTGGCCGCCGCGCCATTGATTCCGCCCTCGCCTACACCGGGCATCGCTATTATTTGATCTGGAAGCAGAGCTGGCATCATATGCGGCCGCGCCTGGCCAGCGCGCCCCACCTGCGCGGCCCCTGGCATTGGGTGGGCAGCGGCCGGCCGCAATTGCTCATGGCCAATGGCCGGGGGGACGGCTTGACCCACGAAAATTTCACCTTTTCGCGCATCGGCGGCCGCTGGCGTCTGCTGGCAAGCGACTACGGTCATGGCGTGCGCCATCAGGTGCTTTACACCCAGTCCCATCCCGGCAACTGGCTGGCCTGGGGCGCGGGATATGATCTCAAGCTCGCCCGCCAGGGCTTTAATCATCGCGCTGACGATGCCGGCGCCCTTTATAACTGGCGCCGGCATGACGGCTATGTTTATATCATTTACGCCGGCCGCAACGATATCCGTTCCTTCCGTCATCGTGGCTGGAACCGGCTGGCGTTGTCGCGTTCGCGCGATCTCCACACCTGGTATCCCGCCGGCGCTGTGAAATAAAACGGCCAACCTGATTCCCCATGCAGTTCGCTAAACCATCTGTTACCGGCTCCGGCTTGCATATCGCCGGCCTGCGCTGGTGGATTGTGGCGTTTATATTTCTCGCCACCGTCATCAGTTATCTCGATCGCCTGACCGTGGCCGT
>JAKATS010000235.1 GCA_021818645.1 Acidobacteriota bacterium
AGCCGCTCCAGTGCCTCCAGGCTCAGGGCCGTGGCCTGCGCCCCGTCATGATAGGGGTCGGGGTAGGGAATATGAAACACTCCGGGCAGCAGCGGCGCAAACCCGGCGCGCTGCGCCGTCCGGCTGGCGGTCAGCGAAAGCGCTCCATAGGTGCGGCCGTGAAAGCAGCCATAAAAGGCGATGAAATAAGGCCGGCGGGTATGATAGCGGGCCAGTTTCATTGCAGCTTCCATCGCCTCCGCGCCTGAGTTGCCGTAAAAAACCCGGTGCGGCCCCGGCATCGGCGCCCGGCGCGAGAGCCGTTCGGCCAGTTGGTTCATCGAGGCATAGTAAAAATCCGTCCCCGACATGTGAATCAGCTCCGCCGCCTGTGCCTGGATCGCCGCCACCACCCGCGGATGGCAATGTCCGGTCGAGCAGACCGCGATTCCGGCGCTGAAGTCGAGAAACTGGTTGCCGTCTTCATCTTCCACGTACATGCCGCGCCCGCGCTTGGCGGCCATCGGGTAGCTGCGCGTGTACGAGGGGGAAATCAGCCGTGTGTCGTCGCTGACCACGCGCCGCGCGCCCGGTCCGGGCAGGGGAGTCTGCAGATGAGGCTGGGTAAGCTGGGTCATAAGGCACCAAACGGGAAAACGATCCGAAATTGCAGGTTGGGAAAAAACTCGAGATCGCCGGCGGAAGGAATATTAATCGGCGCCGTAAAGACTGGGCCGTGCCACGGCCGGGCAGGGCACCGCCCGCGCCGTATGGAATGCCGCATTGAGCCGAAAACATGCCATGTTCTTCTTTATTATAATGCGCCGCCATCGCTCAGCCGCGAATGGCATCGGATTTGAATGCCTTTTTGGGGGTTTGTATCGGTGGCTGATTCAGATCTACCAGTGCCAGATACCGCAGCGCCGCGTCCAGGTGTTCGCGCGCCGGTCGAGGCGGCAGATAAAATGGGCGTGGATCCGGTCCGGCTTCCGCCGCGCGCGCCGCTTTTGCGCTCAGCCGCGCCAGCCATTTTGGCTTGCGTCCCGCGGGCGCAGCCGCCGCGGGGTCGCGGATCAGGTTATACCCGATAAACTCCAGCTCGCCATCGCGCTGGGCCAGTTCCCAGATCAGCGTGGCGTATTTGGAAATCTCGAGTTCCCGCTGCGCCGAGGGCCCGGCCGGCCAGTTGGCCACCAGCCGCGCCCGCGGCCGATCTTCCTGGCTGAACTCGCGCACCCGCAGGCTGCCCAGCCGCGCCGTGGCTTTCCAGTGTACGTGGCGGGCCTCATCGCCCGGCTGGTGTGGCCGTATGCGGTATAAATCTTCTCCCGGTCCCGGCCGTCCCAGCGCGCGGTCGCCGTTTGCAGCCTGCCCCATCCCCTGCGGCGTTCCGGGTAGCAATGCCGGATACACCAGAATCGGCCGGTCGTGCGTCTCCGGCCGGAACCGCCGCCATTTGCGAATCAGCCCGAAGGGAAAGCCGGTCGCCAGGGCCAGGCTCTCTGCCTGATAAGCCCCGCGTTCGGCAAACTGTATACGCGTAGTCGCCGTCGCCTGGCCGTGGCGGGGAATATAGGGAAAATACACCAGCTCCATGGCCATGCCCGGAACCGGTCCGTCCGCCGGCCGCACGCTCAGTCCATAGCCCGCCAGCCAGCGCTTTTCATTGCTCAGCTTGATCGCCAGCGTGGTATCGGCCGCCGCGAACAGCCGCTCGGGTAACTGGTAGTCGAGCGTCATGCCGCTCAGGCTCAGTGACGAGATCAGGCCTGAAACCAGCAGCGCCGCCAGCAGCGAGGCCGCCAGAAGATAAAGCAGGTTGTTGCCGGAATTGAGCGCCGCGCCCATCAGCAGCAGCACGCTGGCCACAAACACCCAGCCGCCCTTCGTCAGTTCAAATTCCACGTTGCGGCGAAAAACCCGCCGCAGCGCGCTCCGCCGCAGCAGCGCCGGTATCGCCCATATGCTTACCACCGCCAGCAGCAGCAGGGAAAATCCCGCCAGCAGCAGCCGCGGCCAGACCATATTCACCATGCCCGCCGCCCGGGCACAAAGATACGCGGCCGCCAGCAACCCCGCCACCATCCATACCTGGCGCGGGCGCAAAGGGGGCAGTTCAGCTTCCGGTCGGGCTGGCATAGGCTGCTTTCAGATTAAAGCATGGGCGCGCCCGGGGCTTTATGGCCGATCCAAACATGCTGGGCCAATTGGTAACTAAGGCATGGCGCCGCCGGTTTGCGCTGGCGTTATGGTACGTTCTCCGACCGGAAAAAACATCTTTGAATCTGCGCGCGTAGGCCGGTGGGAAGCGTAGAATGCAAAGCATAATGTTCATACGTCGGCAGCAGAATCAATACAGATGCCGTCAAGGAGAACCAATGTATCGTCAATCGCTTGCCGCGATTCTTATCCTGATGTCTCTTTTTTTCGGCTTAGCGCAACTGGTTACCGCCCAAAATTCGGGCCATGGAATGCCGGCTGCAGAGGGTAATTTATTTCTTGGCTTAAGAGGCACGACGCCCGGCGAAGCGGTCAGTGGAGTTGGAATGGATGTATTCCTCTTTAAGGGCCTCGCGGCAGGCGCCGAATTCGGCACCAGCATCGCGAGCTCGGACGCGAGGATTTCCATTGTCTCGACCGATCTATCCTATCACTTTCGTAATGTTGATAGCCGCAAGGTCGAGCCCTTTATTGGTGGCGGCATCAGCCTCGTAGG
>JAKATS010000029.1 GCA_021818645.1 Acidobacteriota bacterium
GCATTTCAGGTTTTCCACGCGATTGCGGGCACATGGAGCCCGGCGCGCCTTCCCTTCTCATCCACTTCCGTCGAAACCGGGACGCCCCCAGTTCACTTCTATTATACGCTGAACAAAAATCCAAACGGATTAAGCTGAAACTATGCGCAGAACAGTTGTCGGGATGGCGGTCATGATCGGTGTGGGAATGTCGGCCGGGGCGGTGCGGGCGCAGAACCGCCCGGACCGGACGTGCCGGATGGCGGCACGGGAATATGTCGCATCCCTGCCCGCTTCGGCCGCACCCGGCATTCTCGGCCTGCCCGAACAGCCGGTGAAACTGCTCATATTCGCGCGGGCGGTTCCGGCGCCCCAAGCAGCCGCGATCGCCCGGGCGGCAGCGCGGCTGCGCGCCTGCGCCCAGGGCGCGATCCCGGCAGGGCGTGCCTGGGCGCAGCTAATTCTGGGCATTGGCGAAGCGCGGCTGGGAGAAACACTCCAGGCCGGCCAGGATCTGCAGGCGGCGGCTCGCACTCCGGAGTGGAGCGATCTGGCAATATTTCTCAATGCCCGGCAGGCGTGGCTGGCAAATCAGCCGATGCGGACCGCGCAACTGCTGCAGAGCTTTGGCCGGCAGTTTCCGCGCAGCCCGCTGCGGGCGCCGGCGACGCGGCTGGCGCTGAGTGCGGCGGTTGCAATCCATAATTGGCCGCGGGTGACGGAGCTGGCGGCGAGGCTTGAGCCTTCGCCGCGGATTGAGTTCTGGCAGGCACGGGCGGAAGAGCATCAGGGCAACCCGATCGCCGCCGCGCGGTACAATGCGGCGATTTATTTTGATGCGCCGCTGGCTGCCGAGGCCGGAAAAGCGGGCTTGCGGCTGGAACGGATTCAAAGTTTAGAAGCCAAAGTCATCACCCGCGAAAATGCGTTCTGGATGCGGCCGCCGTGGACCCGGTTCTGGACGCGGGGACAAAAGCTGCTGGCCGGGGGACGGATTCAGGCGGCGATTGCAGCGCTGCAGCGGGCTTATGATCTGGCGCCGGTGCATATGCAAACCCATGTGGCCATGACCCAAGCCTGGGCATGGCGTCGGGCGGGAGACCGCGCGCTGATTGCCGAGGTGATGCCCCGGCTGCTGGCCAGCCCGCAGCGGGCGGAGGCGCTGAACCTGGAGTTTCAACTGGCGCTCGACCGGCAGGAACTGCCGCGCGCGCAGGCGGAGCTGGACGCACTGCGCCGGCTGGAGCCGCACGGCGTCTGGTATGCGCGGGCGCTGGTTTCCTGGGGCGATGACGGGCTGAATCATCAGCGCCTGGTGCAGGCGCAGGCGGCGTTTGACGCCTATACCCGCGCGCTGCCCCGATCGAGCTTTGCCCCCTCGGCATCCTGGCGGGCGGCGTGGCTGGGCGAAGCGCTGCAGGAGAAGTCGGCCGGCGAACGGCTGCGAAGATATTTATGGCTCTATCCCCGGGCCGGCAATGTGCCCGACGCGCTCTACTGGCTGGGCAGACGGGCGGAAAAGTATAAAAAGTGGCAGTATGCCGCAGCCTGTTTTCGCGCCGATGCGACCCGGTACCCTCAGACCTGGTTCGGCCATCTGGCCGCGATTCATGCCGGGCGGTTGAGTCGCTGGCCGGCGCAGCCGGTGCCGCGGCTGCTGTATCATCTGCCGCCGCCGGCGCACACGCCCGCACGCGCGCCAATGCCCGCGGGGCTGGAGTTTGACGCAGCACGAGCGCGATGGCTGGCCGAAGCCGGATTGCCGCGCATGGCCGTCTGGCTGCTGCGGCCCGCGAGCTGGCGCGATCCGCGCAACCTCAGCCTGGCGGAAACCACGGCGGAATGGGAGGCGCAGGCGGGTGATTTTGCCGCCGCGTACCGGACCATGGCGGCCGCCGTGCCCGATTACCTGCAACTGGATCTTGGGCAGCTTCCCCGGCGCGACTGGCGGCTGCTGTATCCGTTTCCGCGGACGTACCGAAGCTTTCTGGCTGCTCAGGCGCAGCGCTACGGCCTGCCGGTCCAAATGGTGCTGGGGCTGATCCGGCAGGAGTCGGGGTTCAACCCAGGCTCGCTTTCCTATACCTACGCGCGCGGCCTGATGCAGCTGGAATACCCAACGGCGCGGCGGGTTGCACGCGCGCTGGGAGTCAGGCTCGAATCCCCCGAGCAGCTTTACCAGCCGGAGATGAATCTACGTCTGGGGCTGCGGCAGTTGTACTACCTGCGGCAGCGGTTTCAGGGACATTGGGAACAAATGCTGGCGGCATATAATGCCGGGTCCGCGGCGGTCAGCCGCTGGCTGGATGGCGATGCTCCGGACAGCCCGGCCGGATTTATTGAGTCCATACCTTATATCGAGACCCGGCATTATGTCGCGGCGGTGATGCGCAATGCCTGGATGTACCGGCGGCTATATCAACAGTGAATCCACGGCTGCGGCCTGGGCCGCTATTTTGTGTAGCCCTGCCAGAGGTATTGCAGGGCTTCGGGGAGGGTTTGCTTTTTCACGGCATAATCCACGTGGCCCGCGTTGAGAGCGAAGACGAATTGATCGTGATAGTGCCGGTACGCCAGCGCCTGGGCCATGCGCTCATTGGCCACCACCCAGTCGTGCATGCCGTCGAGCATGACGTTGGGATAGTAGAGGTCGCGGTCGCCGACCTCGAGCCAGACGCGGATGGGCTTGCGGGGCGTATTC
>JAKATS010000058.1 GCA_021818645.1 Acidobacteriota bacterium
AACACATGTCGTTCAGCACCCGTTCGCGGCCTTCCTTGACCTCGGTTTCGAGGGTGATTTTTTCAACAATTTTGCCTTCCGGGCTGACCGCCGCGATGCGCAGGTTGGTGCCGCCCAGATCAACGCCGATGGAATAGGAAACCGGGTGCATGGCCAGAATTCATGATAACAGGAGCGGGCCATGGATTTTTACGGCGGTCCGGCGGTCAAAGTGCGAAAAAAGACTTGAAATTTTCAGGATTTCACGGCCCAATTGCCAAGATATGCGCATCCGTTTCCTATTTCCGTCCCTCCTGGCTGTGACTTTAACGGCGCTGGCCGCGCCAGCCCCGCATGGCCCGTTCGCCGGGGTCTGGAAGCTGGACCGTCCGGCCAGCCAGATTCCGCGCTTTGCTCCGGCTTATGCCGAGGTAAAAATCAGCCTGCATGCCACGGGAGTTACGCTGATCACGCAATCCAAATTCCGGAATCAGATCGAACAGCAAAAGCTGAAATATCTGCCCGGCTGGGTGACCAGCAACGGCGTATATGGCGACATATCGAAAAGCCGCTCCGCCTGGACTCCGGAGGGGCTGGCCATCCTGACCGTCGGGCATTTTGGCAATCTGCTGACCCATACCCGCCAGCTATGGCAAGTTTCCGCGGATGGGCAGCGGCTGACCCTGGATTTAAACAGCCAGATGGGCCACTTTCCGGCCCTGCATGCCGTAGAGATCTATACCCGGCAGCCGGCCAGCGCCTGGCACGCAGCCCCGCCGCCTCCGCCGGCAGCGAAGGCATTTCGCAATATTCAAGTGTTGAAGACGCTGCCCGCCAACCAGCTCATCCCGATGATGCATCTGTTCGCGCAATCACTGGGCGTGGAATGCACCTTTTGCCATATCCAGCACCACTTTGACAAAGATACCAAGCATAAAATCCGCGCCCGCCAGATGCTGCGCATGGTGGCGATGATCAACCGCACCACATTTAACAACCACCAGCGGGTCAGCTGCTGGACCTGCCATCGCGGCAGCGCCAAACCGCAAGGCCTGCCGCCGCTGCCGCACCTGCCGTTCAGCATTCCCCAGCCGCAGCCGGCGCATGGAAAATAAGATTTGGCATTCTTAATCCAGATGAAATTGCGCACCTCAACCTGCCTGCCGGCCACCGGATTGCTGTTCGGTCTGCTGGCCGGCATGAGTTGGGGCCTGCTCCGGCCCCAACAGGCGCCCGCGCCCGCCGGGGTCCGCGCCACCCGCGAACCCCGGGTGAGCTTTACGGCCCGGATTATCAATGTAGGCGGCAGCGCGCTGCGGCTGAAACTTAAAAAAACCCTAAAAGACACGCCCAACTTGAAGATTGAGCGCTATCCGGGGGTATTTTTTCGCGGCATGGGCGTGCCCGAGCCGGCACATATCATCGAAAACGGCCAGCCCGTCTCCGCGTTTGCCCTGAAATTCGGAATGACAGTGGAAGTCAGCGCCTTTGCATTTAAAACTGCGACCGGTTATCTTTATCGGGCGACGCGGATTGTAGTCCTTAAAAAGTAAGCGCGCCGCAGCTGCCATCAAGGAGACGATCATGACGGGAAGGAAGCCGGTGCAGGGAGCGGTGTGCGCGCTGCTGGTGGGGGTGGGGTTATGGGCTGCGCCAGCGCCAGCAAAATACAAGCATTTTCAAGTCACGGTTTATATACCCGTCAATATTGTCAAGCGCATGGCCGCGCATCCCGGCTGGCTGCGCTCCACCTGGAAACGCATCAGCCGCAACCTGCCGGTCAATCAAGTCTTCATTGAATCGTTTCGCAGTGACGATATCGCCACCGGCCGGCAACTGGAAACGGTCAAGCGCTTTTTTCAGGCGCATGGGGTACAGACCGCGGGCGGCATTGCCTGGTCGGGGCCGGGCGGGTACGGCCAGTTCCGCTCGCTCTGCTACACCGATCCGGCGACGCGGGCGATGGTGCGGCGGGTTTCGGCGCTGACGGCACGGCATTTCAACCAGATCATTCTGGACGATTTTTTCTTCAACAACACCAAGACCGCAAGCGACATTCAGGCCAAAGGCAGCCAGAGCTGGGCACGGTTCCGGCTCCAGCTCATGGATCAGGTGTCGCAGAAATTGATTCTTGAGCCAGCGCGCGCCGCCAATCCTCACGTCCAGATCATTATCAAGTTTCCCAACTGGTATCCCTATTTTCCCGGTCTGGGGTATGATCTGCAGCGCGAGCCGGGAATATTCGGCGAAATCTGGACCGGCGACGAGACCCGCGATCCCATCATCACCGATCAGCAATTGCAACCGTATGAAAGCTATGAAATTTTCCGCTATTTTGAAAATATAGCTCCGGGCCACAACGGCGGCGGGTGGGTTGATTCATTCTCGATCCGGTACTTCGATCGTTATCCCGAACAGCTCTGGGACACGCTGCTGGCCAAAGCGCCGGCGCTGAATCTTTTCGAATACACGATGTTATTGCAGCCGGCCCGGCCGGGCCGGCGGAGCGCCTGGGCGGGGCTCAACACCAGCTTCAATTGGCAACAGATGCTGCGCCAGAGCCATCTGGCGCCGGGGCAGCACCCGATTCTGGCCGATGCCGACGGCTACACGCTCAGAAAACTGGATCCCCTGCTGGGACGGCTGGGCACGCCGGTAGGGCTGGCCAGCTACCGGCCATACCAGTCAAGCGGAGAGAATTTCCTGCGGGATGAGCTGGGCATGATCGGCCTGCCGATCGAGATGAGCCCGCATTTTGCCCACGCTCCGGTGGTCCTGCTGACAAAAACCGCGCGGTTTGATGCGCACATCGTGGCCCGCATCGCGCGGCGGCTGCAAGCCGGCGAAACCATCGTGATCACCAGCGGCTTGCTGCGGGCGCTGCAAAATCACGGGTTTGGCCAGATCACCGACATGCGGGTTACCGATCATGAACTGGCGGTCAATTCCTACCGCGCCGGCTACGGGGCGGGCAATGGGCAACTGCTCGAACGCACAAAAGCGCCGATTTTATTCCCCCAGGTCAATTTCGATACCAATGAAGACTGGGCGGTGGTGCGCGGCATGGCCGATGGCCGCGGCGTGCCGCTGCTGCTGACCGATCGTTACGGCAAGGGCACGCTGATGGTCTGGACCATGCCCGAGAATTTAAATGACCTGTACCGGATTCCGGCGCCGGTGCTGAGCGCCATCAAACACTATCTCACCCCCAAACTGCCGGCGCGGCTTTACGGACCCGCCGAGGTCAGCCTGTATGAATATAACAACGGGACCTTCGTGGTGGAATCGTTTCTTGACCATCCGGTGACGGTGCACATCGCAGGCGGATTTGCCCAGATCCGCAACCTGCGGAACCGCGCCATCCTGAAGGGGAAAAAACAGCCGACGCCGTTCTGGATGCATCAACCGACACCGCATTACCGGTTTACGCTGCGGATTCCGCCGCACAGCTACAGGGCATTTCAGGCTGTAGGCACATGGCAACCCTTCGATTAAAAACCTAGCGCCGGGCTTCCACGCGGCGCAGCGCGGCCAGAAAACCCGACCAATTAACGGCATTGGGCAGGCCCATCCAATGGCCGCGGATATGGCCATGACGGCCGAGCAGGAGAATATACGCCGCATCGCTCTGGGAATAGCGAAACCCGACCAGCTTTTTCCAGAGGGTTTCGTCATGGTTGAGGATCAAAAAATTCCGCTGATCGGATTTTGACAGGCCATGCCGCATGCCGGTTTCAATGATGGGGCGAAAGAATGCGGGCGCGTCTTCCAGCACGGCAACGGCAAACTGAGTGACCGGCAGGGATTTGGGCACCGTGGCGAGTTTCGCGGCCCATTGGCTGGTGGGATCGGACGAGCCCTGAGTAAAGCCAATCACGAGCACAGCCACGCGGCCACGCGACGCCGCCGGCAGGGTGACGCGCGAGCCAGCCAGCGACGGTAAATTCGTGGAGGGCAACCGTTGCGGCGCCTGAGCCCAGGCCAAACCCGCGCAAATGAACGCAAGACCACCGATGCAGCTGATTTTTCTATCCATCTTCGATTCTCCAAAAGATTTTTTCTTCACTCCCGGACGCTCGTTCCCATCGCTAAAAACGGCCGGCGAGCGGCGTAGCGTTTCAATTCTGCAACCGGCCTTTTTCCAAATGCCGCACGGTGCGGGCATAGGTCGCCGCGTGGGGATCATGGGTGACCATGACGACGGTTTTGCCATGGTCGCGATTGAGCCGGGTCAGAATCTCAAGCACTTCGGTGGCCGAGCCGCTGTCGAGATCGCCGGTAGGCTCGTCGGCCAGCAGCAAGGTGGGATCGGCGGCGAGAGCGCGGGCGATGGCGACGCGCTGCTCCTGCCCGCCGGAAAGCTGTTTGGGCAGGTGATGCATGCGATCGCCGAGGCCGACCAACTGGAGGGCCAACTCGACATGCTCGCGCCGCTCGGCCTTGCTCAGGCGGGTGAGCAGCAGCGGCAGTTCGACATTTTCGAATGCCGTCAGCACGGGCAGCAAATTAAAAGTCTGAAAGATGTAGCCAATATGCCGGTTGCGCCACTGCGCCGCCTGATGATCGCTGAAGGCGAAGACATTTTCATTCATGACCCGCAACTCGCCGCTGGTGGGGTGGTCAATGGCTGCAATCATGTTCAGCAGGGTGGATTTGCCCGAGCCGGAAGGACCCATGAGGGCGACAAAATCGCCGGCGGCGATCTGCATGGAGACATCATCGAGGGCCACCACTGCGAAGCTGTCCCGCTGAAATTTTTTGCAAAGATGGCTGACCACCACAATGGGGGCGCCGGCGGCGGCGGAAGTGGAATGGCTAACAGAGGTTTGTGTGCTCATCATGGGCCTCGCAATGTAAAACAGCGGTTCAGGGCAGTAGTTTCAGTTTTTCTCCAGGCTGCAGGCCGGCCGCGCCCTGTACGATGACCTGTTCGCCGGGCAGCACGCCGGTGACATGATCGGAGCGGGACCCGGCGCGCAACACGCGCACGGGCTGGCGCTGGGCGCGGCCCTCGACATCCAGCCAGACGTAGGGACCGCGAGCACCCGCATGCATAGCGGCGGCCGGCAGATCGCTGCCGGGCCGGGGAGCGGCATGAGGATGCGCGGAGGCCAGAAAGCGAACGGTGGCGTTCATTTCCGGCTTGAGAAAAGCGTCGGGATGGAGAATCTGCACCTTGACCTGGACGGTGCCCTTGGCGCGATTGGCGATGGGCGCGATCTCGGTCAAACGGCCGGCGTAACGGCGGTCGGGATAGGCATCGGTAGTGATTTCGGCCGGCTCATTCTGGCGCAGACGGGCAAAATCACCTTCGGCGATATCGCACTGGGCCTGGAGGTCGTTGAGATTGGCCAGCTCGACCACCGAGCCGATAGGTCCGCCGCTGGCGGTGGAAGCGAACTGGGAGGTAATCAGCTCACCCACCTCGGCGGTGCGATCCAGAATGGTGCCGCTGACAGGGGCGCGAATGCGGGTGGCCCGGAGCAGAGTCTGGGCATAGGCCAACTGGCCCTGCGCCTGCAGCAACTGGCCCTGGGCCTGCAAAATTGCGCCTGGACGGGAGCCGATGACGGCCAGCCGCCAGGCCTGCTCGAGGGAGTGCACACGCGCCAGATCAGCATTGTAGAGGGCCTGATCGCTATCGAGCTGCTGGCGGGCGACAATGCCGGAGGCAAAGAGCTTTTGATCGCGGTGTAAAACGATCGTGTCTTCGGCCAGCGTGGCGCGGGCCTGGCGCAGATTGGCGCGGGCTTCGCGAATCTGCTGCGGCCGCGAGCCATGCTGCAGGATGCGCAAGTTGGCTCGCGCGGCATCTACCTGCCCGCGAGCCTGCTCGACCTGGGCGCGGAATTCCGTTGCCTCCAGCCGCACCAGCACCTGGCCTTGATGAACCCGCTGGCCTTTATGCACGCCAATCCAGGCAATTTTGCCGGTGATCTTGGAGTTCACGTAGATGGTGTGGTGAGCAATGATGTGACCGTCGGCGGAGAGCACCACACGACCTTGCGCGGTGGCGGCGGGGATGCTGTAGAGCCGGACGCGGGCGATGCGGGGGCGCAGGGCGCGCACGGCCAGCACGATGGCAAGCACGAGAATGATGGCGGCGCCGAGCCAGAGACCCCAGCGGCGGCGAGGAGCTTCGGAGCGGCTGCGATCAATGCGCAGCCGGTCCAAATCCGGCAGCGGCAAGCCGTTTTGCCGGGGCAGCGAAGAACCGCTGTCCGCAGTCGAGTTGGGTTGTTCCGAGCGCGTTTCCATGTTCATGGCCAAAAGTATTCCGTCAGCAAATCAACCCCGCAGCGCGGTGAGGATATTTTCCCGCGAGGCATGCCAGGCCGGCGCCAGCCCGCCGATCAGCCCCAGGAGCAGGGCGAAGAGCAGAGCATCGGCCAGAACGTGGGGCGTGAAACGAAGCCGAAAGACCATTTCACTAAAGGTGGTGCTGTTGAGCGTGCCGGTGGTGAGGCCGTTCCAGGGCAGCAGCGCGAGCATGCCGAGCACGCCTCCAAACAGGGTTAACAACACCGATTCCAGAACAAAGGAAAGCAGGATGCTGGGCCGGGTAAAGCCCAGGATGCGCAGCGTGGCGATTTCGCGGGCGCGATAGGCGACGGCCGCATACATGGTATTCATGGCGGCGAAACAGGCGCCGATGGCCATGATGAATGCGATCACGCCGCCGATGAAGGCGATGGGAGCGCCGCTCGAAGTCTGCCTGGCGTAGTAGCTGGTTTCGGTAAGGGCGTGCAGCTTGAGCCGGCGGTCGCTTTCGATATCGCGCACCAGGGCCGAGGCCGCGGCCGGCGAAGCGGCGCGGAGCAGGACACTGGAAAAATCGGGACGGCCGAAATCGGCGGCCATTTCGTCGCGCGGGGCCCAGATTTCCGAATCGAAGGCCGAGCCGTGGTCCTGAAATACGCCCACTACATGCCAGTCGCCCTTGCCGAAATGCAGCCGGGCGCCCAGGCGGATATTTTGAAACTGGCGCATGACAGCGACGCCCACCGCAACCTGACGGCGGCCGGCCTGGGGCCAGTGGCCGGAGAGGAGCCGGGCGCCGGAGCGCAGAGCCAGCCCCTGCAGACCCAGTCCGCGGAGGGTGACATTGGCGCGGCCATCGCCGCCGCGGCGGCGCAGGCTGACCACGACCACCAGGTCGCCGGAAGCGAGCGGCCGGCCCTGGGCATTGACGGCGATGCCGGGCAGAAATTTGATGGCGCCGAACTTACTGCGGCTGATGGAACTGGAAACTTCGTCGCTCAGCCCCTTGCGCATCACCAGCACATTGAGCGGATTGCCCGAAGCCTGAAAAGCGCGCTGGAGGCCGCTGAGCAGGGCCAGAATGAAGCTGGCCACGGCCACGGTCAGGGCCACGCCCAGAGCGGTCATCAGCGTGGCGCCCCAGCGCAGCCGCAGATTGCGAAGATTGTAGCGAATGGGTATGGCCATGGACGTTGCCTCAGCCGACGTGACGCAGAGCCTGCAAAATGTTCAGCCGGGCGGCGCGCCAGGCGGGCAGAAAGCCGCTGGCCAGGCCGATGAGGGCGGCGGCCGCCCAGGCGGCGACCAGGGTGCCGGGCGTGGCCGCGAGGCTGCTGCCCATCATGGGAGTATTGGGCGAATGGGCGATGCCGTAGAGCATGCCGGCGCCGAGCAGGGAGCCGAGAATGCCGCCGGCCAGCGCGACCGCGACCGACTCGCCGACAAAGAGCTTCAGGATCGTGCCCTGCTCAAAGCCCAGGGTTTTGAGCAGGGCGATCTCGCGGATGCGCTCACGGATGGACATGGCCATGGTATTGGCGGTGACGAGCAGAATGGCAAAGACCACGGCCAGACCGATGGAGAGAATAAAGGCTTTCACATTGCCCAGCATGCTGACAAAGCTGAGCTGGAAGGCCTTTTCGCTCTCGACCTTTACCTGATGGGAAGAGTTGTGGAACATGGCGCCGATCACGTGCTCGACCCGGGGCACATCCGAAGCCGAGCCGACGCGGAAATAGAAAGCGCCATCATTATCGCGGGCCCAGCTCACCGCGTCGGCAACGTATTTCTGGTGATAAATCAAGCCGGAAAAGCCGGTGGAATGGAAGATGGCGTCGAGCTTGAGATGCAAATTGACGGGATAGATGGTGCCGCGCAGCACAATACGCCGGCCCAGCTTCCAGCCGTATTTTGCCGCGAGTTTGCGGTTGACCGCGGCGCCCCGGCGGTCGTGGATAAAGGCCCGCTGCTGCGCCGGCGCGATTTGCCAGTCGGGATAGACATGAAATATGGCGCGCGGATCCACGCCGAACTGAGCGAAGAAATTCCGGGGCTGATGGTTGATATAAACGCCGCCGAACCAGTTCATGGGAGTGATGGCGCGGACGCCGGGCACCGCCGCGATTTTTTGCAAATCATAAGCGGGGAGGGTGAAGGTCAGCGAAATGCGGTTGCGCGCGACCAAGCGGAGCGCGGATGCAGGCGGGCCGGCGTCCATATAAAACGACCGCCAGACCGACATCAGCACCGTCAGCAGCAACAGAGAAAAAGCCACGCTCAGCACCGTCAACAAGGTGCGCCGCCGGTTGCGGGTAGCATTTTTCAGGACAAAACGCGAAAACGTCATAGCCAGCCCTCGCAAGGAGCCCCGGGACTGTCCGGAAATCCAGGCCGGGGATTCCGAACGCTTCGTGGACTAATACGCGGCGGCAAGAAAATTTATTTCACGCGGTGCATGCCCCGGTTCCCCACTCCGGGAGGCGGCTTTCATATAATGGGGGCGTGCCTGTGCCGGATCCTGCCCTGGAACGAGTGCTCTACACGCGCAATGAGATCGCGAGCCGGCTGCGGGAGCTGGCGGCGGAGATCCGCCAAGATTATGCCGGGCTGCCGCCGCCGATTCTGATCGGGGTGCTGAAGGGTTCCGTCTTTTTTCTCACCGATCTGGCGCGCGAGCTGGCGATGCCGCTGCGGCTGGATTTCCTTTCCATATCCAGTTTTTCCGCCGCGCCTGACCGCGGCCGGGTGCGGATTGAAAAAGACCTGGAGCTCGATCTGCGGGGCGAGCACGCGCTGCTGGTGGAAGACATCGTGGACACCGGCTTCACGCTGCGCTATCTGCTGGAGACGCTGACGGCACGGCAGCCAGCCTCGCTGCGCGTCTGCACGCTGCTGGATAAAAGCTCGCGCCGGCTGATTCCGGTGCCGGTGCACTATCGCGGCTTCGAGATTCCCGACCGGTTTGTGGTCGGCTACGGGCTCGATTACCGGCAACTCTACCGCAACCTGCCGGAACTGGGGATTCTGCGCCGGGACGAGAGTTAACGAACTTATCGCAACGATCAGCTTCACATAGCTGCGCTCCACCCTACCCCGCTCACCATTCCACAAGCCACGCGGAATGGTTGCGCCGGAAAAGCCGCAAACCCGCCTTTTTCATCCTGCCCTCCCCATTGATGAGACCGGTTCTACCTCGATTACAATTCAATGAAATCAGGGATTGGCACCGGTTAGAACCCCTCGCGCGAATGCTTTTTCATGGAAACTATAAGAAGAAGTTTCGCAAGCTCGACTTATGCGGCAGAAGATTGAAACCCTGATCGTTTCCGACCTCCATCTGGGCTCCGGCGTCAGCCGGGCGGGGGCGCTGCGCCAGGTGCTGCGCCAATACGATTACCGGCGGCTGATTCTCAATGGAGACATCTTCGATCATTCCCGTTTCCAGCGGCTGCGGCGCAGCGACTGGCGGCTGCTGAGCGAGATCCGCCAGCGGGCGCAGAATACGCCGGACGGCGAGGTGGTCTGGATCGCGGGCAATCACGACCCCTGGCTGCGCCCGATTGCCGCGCTCACCGGCGCGCGGGTGTGCAAGGAATACAGCTGGCGGGAAAACGGCCGCCGCTGCCTGGCGCTGCACGGGCACCAGTTTGACCGGTTCATGAAAGACAATGCCGGGCTGAGCGCGATCGCCACGGTATTTTATGCGCTGGCCCAGCACTGCGACACCGCCGACTACCGCTGCAGCCGCTGGCTCAAACGGCGCTGCAAAACCTGGCTGCGCAACTCCGAGCTGGTGGCCCAGCAAGCGCTCGATTATGCCGCGCGGCGCCAGGCGGATGTGGTTTTTTGCGGCCACACGCATCAGGCGATGCAGCGAGAGCACAACGGGCGCCGGTATCTTAATTCCGGCTGCTGGACCGATCATTACAGCTATATCGTCACCCGGCCGGGAACGAGAGAGTGGCTCGGCCTGATGGAAGAAAATCCCCAAACTGCCGCAGCGGTGATCGCATACCCCGTTCGGGCGGCGGAGAACCCGATCATCCGGGAACAGCCGGCCTGAGCCTGCACCCACGCGCGGCTGCAAGCGGGGGAGCCACTTTTCTTAGTTCGCCATGCCCATGCCCGGCCTTTATGCGTGCGCGGGCTGCAATGAGAACCGGGGCAGCAATGCAGGCAAAGTAAATTCGCGGGCTAAATGAAGGTGGAGACCGGGCAGGGCGCGCGGGTCGGAATCAGCCGGCGCCAGTTCGAAATCCACGCCATCGAGCCGGCGGCGCAGCAAGGGCTCAATCGCGCCGCGCAGCGCCGCGATTCCCGCAGCGTCATTCAGGGCCAGAGCGCGGTTGTTCAGATAAATTTCCAGCTCCCGGCCGGAGTAACGAATGCCGCCGGCGAGGGCGGGATCGGCGGCGAGCGCCTGAGCGGCCTCGAGCGCCGAAACCAATGCCTGGGAGAGCCGTTCCTCGGGCGAGCCGGAGACCGGGGCTTTGCGGTTGTAACGCACACCCCAACGGCCGCGGGCATGATCCAGGCTGTAGTCGGCCTCAAGCCCGATCAGCACCAGGCCGGGACCTTCGGGAACATGGCGATAGTCGGCCAGATCGATCAGCAGTTCGGGCCGGGCCCGCCGCTGGATCCAGCCATGCAGCACCGGGATCAGGGCGGCCAAGGTGGATGCGGAAAGAGGGGCGACGGGAAGTTTCACCACTAAATTTTGCAGTTCCATGAAATCAGCCTCAGGCCACCGTGGCCGCCGCTGCGGGAGCGGAGATGCGGGTGTAGCAGCTATGCGCGGCATCAATGAACAGCTCGGCTTCATCGAGCTGCAGGCGGGCGGCCTCGGCATCGGAGGCGGCGCCGGCGCGGGCATGGGCGGCGAATAAATACTGCGCGAATTTACCGCCGACGAAAGGATCAAAGAATTTGCGGGTATCGTAATAGCGGGCGCGGAACTCGCTCACGATGCGAGCGGGGTCATCGGGCAGCGGGCCGAGTTCGCGACGCACCAGGGCTTTGGCGGCACGCACCATGGCGAGGTAAGCGCGGCGGGCGGCGCCGGCGGCATCGCCAGCCTCGAGCGCGAGATGCGCCTCGAAGGCTTCGCGCTCGGCGGCGGCCAGCTCGAACTCGACCGCGGAGACCATTTCGCCGGCGCATTCACCGGTGCCCATGTCGTCGAGCGAATAGACGCGCGGATCGCCCCAGTCGCTGAAATCACCGGGCGGCGGCTGGACCAGATCTTCCAGCATTTTTTTCAGCTCGGCCCGGCCCAGCCGGCGGGTAAATTCCGCAAAGCTTTCAGCGGGCTGGCGTTCGGCATGAAAGCGGGCGGTCAGGCGTTCGACCGCGGCGGGCACGTGCTTGGAGGGCAGCGCCATGACCGCAGCGCCATAGGCGCCGGCGTTGTGTTCCCACTCGCCGCCCAGCACCAGTTGAAAATGCGGGACGGCATAGCCGCCGGACTTGCGGCTGACGCCGTAAAAGCCAAGATCGGAGATGTGATGCTGGCCGCAGCTATTGAAACAGCCGCTGATTTTAAGATGCAATTGCCGCACCTCGGCGGGCTGCGAGGCCATAGAGGGCTGCAGCCGCGAGCGCAGCTCGCGGGCCAGGCCGCGGGAAGCGGAAATGCCAAGCTTGCAGGTATCGGTGCCGGGACAGGAGACGATATCGCCGAGCCCGCCGGCGCCGGCTTCGGCCAGATGAGCGGGCCCCAGCGCGGCATAGAGTTCAGATAAATCCGCGCCGCTGACCCAGCGCAGCACCAGATTCTGCTCGACGGTGGTGCGGACGGTTTCGCGGGTGAAGCGGCGGGCCAGGTCGGCGAGGGCGCGCAACTGGGGGGCGGTAATGTCGCCGAGCGGGAGCTTGAGGGTGACGGTGAAATGGCCGGGCAATTTCTGCGGGCGCACATTGGTGCGCAGCCATTCAAGGAATTCCGGGCTGCCGGTGACGGGCAGCGGGCCGGCGGGGCGCAGCGGCGCCTCGGCGAAGTCCGCGGCGGGGGCGACGAAATCGGTCCAGCGCGGATCAGGAGTGAGCTGCGTCAGCTCGGCCTGGACCAGCTCGCGGAATTTTTCGATGCCCAGATCCTGCACGAGGAATTTGAAGCGGGCCCGGTTGCGGTTTTTCTTTTCGCCCAGACGGGCGAAGACCCGGCCGATGGCCTGGGAGAGCGGAAGGATTTCCTCGACCGGAACGAAATCACTGTAGAGCTTGGCCTGATAGGGCACGGCGCCGAGGCCGCCGCCCACCCAGACCTCAAAACCACGCTGGGGTTCGCCAGCGTGCGAGCCAAGGGCCGGCCGCACGCGCGCGACAAAACCCAGGTCATGCAACTTGACGAGCCCGCAGGCATGCTGGCCGCAGCCGCTGAAGGCGGGCTTGAACTTGCGGCCGAATTCCTGGCAGTCGGGATGGCCGAGCAGAAACCGGAACAGCGCCTGAGCGTAAGGCGTGACGTCAAACGACTCATCGGCGCAGACGCCGGCGTAGGGGCAGGCGGTAATGTTGCGCACGCCGTTGCCGCAGGCCTCGCGGGTGGTGATACCGACGGCAGCCAGTCGGCGCATGACGGCGGGAGTGTCCTCGATATGGACGTAATGGAGCTGGAAATCCTGGCGGGTGGTGACGTGGCCGATGCCGTCGGAATATTCCTCGGCCAGATCGGCGATGGTTTCGAGCTGGGCCGCGTCCATGCCGCCGCCGGGAAATTTGATGCGCTGCATGCCGGGAGCATCCCAGACGGTGCTGACGCCCTTGCTGGGCTTATCGGCGTAGGGCAACACCTGCAGCGCCCGGCCGTCATGGCGCTGGCCGTTGTCGTAGCGCTGGCCATAGACGCCGCGGCGCAGCCGGGTTTCGGCGAAGAGCTTTTCATCGAGCTTGCCGGTTTTGCGCAGGTTGATTTCCGACTCGAAGACGTCAATTTCCTGCGCCAGCGCCGGCGGCAATTGCGGTTCGAGCCGCTGTTTCCAGATTTCGTTATGAGATTTCATGAAGACTCAGAGTCCTTGCGCAAAAACAAAAAACCCATCGCCGGGGGCGACGGGGTGGCATGCGAAATTCAGTTTCAGGCTGAAGGCTTACGCACCCCGGAAGGCCGGCATGATACAGGGACAACACGGCATCAGAGCCGCGGCCGGCGAAGTGACGTAAGCGAAATGAAGAGCCGGAGACATGCGAATCAATTCCATTTTCGCAGCAACGCAGCGAATGTGTCAATGCCCAACGCGGGGCCCGGCGCGGGCATGAAAACCCAAAACCTGCGGTTGGGTATGCCCGCGCCCCGCTTTTGCCCGACGCGATGCCAGGCCGGAGCGGGCGAGGCTGGAGCGGGCGTGGGGAAATTACCCGCGAGTTGACCCCTGCGGTTGTTTCAGGCATGCTAAATTTCAGGGTCTGGTGAGTGTAGCTCAGCTGGTAGAGCGCTGGATTGTGGCTCCAGTGGTCGTGGGTTCGAACCCCATCACT
>JAKATS010000026.1 GCA_021818645.1 Acidobacteriota bacterium
GGCTTATATTGTAGTGGAATCGGTAATGAACGATGGGCATAGGAGTTCTGGATATGGACGCCGCTGAATTTCGCGCGCTGGGGCATCAGGTGGTGGACCTGCTGGCCGAATATCTCGAGCACATCGAAGAGCGGCGGGTCTTTCCCGCGGTCCAGCCAAGCGAGCTCCAGCCGCTCTTCGCCGAACCGCTGCCGCAGGATCCGTCGCCGCCGCAGGCCGTGGTCGGCGAACTGGAAACCAAACTCATCCCCAACTGCACGCATGTCGGCCATCCCGGCTACATGGGCCTGATCACGCCTTCGCCCAGCCCGGTCGGCGTGATCGCAGATCTGATCTGTTCGGCCCTGAACCAGAATCCGGGCGCCTATTCCATCGGCCCGGCCGCGGTGGCGCTGGAACGCCGCGTCCTGCGCTGGCTCACCGATCTGTGCGGATATGGTCCCGAAGCGGGCGGCAACCTGACCAGCGGCGGCATGATGGCCAATTTCATCGGCCTCAAGCTGGCCCGCGACGCGGTGACGGGCGACCGGGCGCAGCACGACGGCGTGCGCGAGGCTTACACGGTTTACGTTTCGGAAGAGCGCCACGTCTCCATTGATAAAGCGGTGGATTCCATCGGGCTGGGCCGGAGCGCCCTGCGCGCCTTGCCCACCGACGCCCGCTTCCAGCTTCGCCTCGAGGCCCTTGAAGCCGCCCTGGCCGAGGATAAACTCCATGGCCGGATTCCGTTATGCGTCATTGGCCTTTTCGGAACCACCAACACCGGCGCGGTGGACGACCTTCCCGCCCTGCGCCACATCGCCGACCGCGAAGGCCTGTGGCTGCACGTGGATGCCGCCTACGGCGGCGGCATGCTGCTGTCCCACCAGTGGCCCATGCGCGATCGCGGGCTGGAGCTGGCCGACTCCATTACCCTCGACCCGCATAAATGGTTTTACGCCCCGCTCGATGCCGGCGCGATCCTGGTCAAGGATCAGCGGCGGCTGACCGCCTCTTTCGGCATTCGCCCGCCGTATCTGACCGACGAACTGGATCAGGCGGGCGAGCGCTATCAGTTTTATGTCCACGGTTTCGAGCAGTCGCGGCGGTTTCGCGGCCTCAAGGTCTGGATGAGCTTCAAGCGCTATGGCGCCCGCCAGATCGGCGTATGGATTGATAACAACGTGCGCCAGGCGAAATTGCTCCACCAGCTGGTGGCCGAGCAGGCTGAGTTTGAAGCCGCCAGCGATCCGCCCATGTCCGCCATCTGCATTCGCTACCTGGCGCCGGGCCTGACGCACCACGCGGCCCGGCGGCTGCACGCGCTGGTGGCCCAGCGGGTGGAGGAGAGCGGCAAATTCTGGATCTCCACCACCGAGCTGAAAGGGAAATCCTGGTTCCGCATCAACCCGGTGAATTTCCGCACCCGCGAGGAACACATGCGGCGGCTGCTCGAACTGCTGCGGCAGGAATCGCGCGCGGCGCTGCAGACCGCGGCCGTTGATCCGGCTTGATGCTTACTGATAGAGAATAAAAATCGGCCGGGGCGAAAGCCGCAGCACGGCGGCCGGGCTCATGATCCGTCCGCCCCGCTTCAAATCGTTCCGGTAAAAAATCTTGAACCCGGTGAACTGCACCGGCTGGCGGGCGATGAAAGCCCTGTATGCGGCGGTCTTCAGCGCCGGCGAACCGAACCCGTCCATATCCATCACGATCTCCACCTCGGGCAGCGGGCGGATGCCGCGGTAATCGGTGACCATGCGCTGGGTAAAGCGGTGCACCACCAGAATTTTCGGCGGCAATTGGTATTTCCGCACCAGCCGGGCCAGCATGCGCGCCGCCTGGTTGATCTCCGCCGCGCTCATGGTTCCCCGGTAACGCCCCGGTTTCTTGCCGGGGATGAGGGCGAACTCGGGGTCCAGGGCCAGTTCGACATTGGGCAGCTTCAGAAAGGGCGCGAGGCGCGGTATTTCCGCCTGCACCGTGCTCCAGCCGGGCTGCACATCGAGAAACAGCAGGCCATGGATCTGATTCGCCAGGCCCAGGGCTTTCTCGATCTGGTCTTTCGGCATCCGCAGAATATATTTCCCATTCCTGCCCGCATCCTGCTGCGCCGATGCCGCAATGTAATCAATCGCCGGCAGCACCGGCGTGGTGGGGTCGGCCGCGGCCCAGGCAGCCGCTTGTTTTTTTAGCCTGGCCAGGACCTCCGCGGGCGGGTATTGCCCCAGAATGCCCATGTGGGTCGAGTAGAAATTCCCGTAATACGCCACGATGCGGTAAAAAGGCAGCAGCGCGCCGGCCTCGGGATAAACGGTATGCACCGGCCACAGCGGCGCCGGACAGGGCTTCAGCCGCCGAACCGGCGGCTGGCGCAAAGCCACGCGCCGCTCTTTCACCGGAGCCCGATTTTCCAACTTGCGCCCGCCTCGCGCATGCGCGAGAACGCCTTTGGGACCGCAGTCATGCCGGGGCTGCAGATTCGCCAGGGCGAGCATTTTCGCGTTATAGACTGCCTGATTGACCGTGGCCGATGGGGCATCGGAGGACGCCCGGCGCGGTGTTCCTGCCCCGGCGCGGCGGCCGGTCACTCGTTCGGCCATGAGCGAAAAGGATGAGTTGTGGCCCTTGTCCGCCGGCCGGGAAGCCAGTTGACTATGCAGAAGCAGCAACCCCAGTCCGGCC
>JAKATS010000150.1 GCA_021818645.1 Acidobacteriota bacterium
ATTGTTCCCCAGGGCGAGCTGGCCCGGCGGCTGGCGGGCGAGAACCCGCGCGCGTATTTTCTGACCGCCCAGGGTGAGTGCTTTCATCGCCAGACCGTGAGCGGCGGAGTTCGCTCCGGCGCAGGCCCGCTTTCGCTGAAACGGGAGCTGCGCGAAACCACGCGTAAAGAAGAAGAACTGCGGGAAGACCTGGAAAAGCTGGAGCTTCGGATTTCGGCGCTGGAAGCCGAACTGGCCGCCGCCGAAAGCGAACATCAGACGCTGCAGGCCGGGGCGCATGAAGTGGAAAAAGACAAGCTGGCCAGCCGGCAACAACTGGAACAGGCGGAGCGGGAATTCGGCCGCGCCCAGGAGCGCCAGCAGCAGCTTACCGGCGAAATGGAGCGCATGCAAAATGAGCGCCGGGCGGCGGAAACGCGCCTGGAGAGGCTGCGCCAGTTGCTCCAGACTGCCGATCAGGCCCGGGATGCGGCGGAAGGCGAACAGCAGCAGCTTGCCGACGCCAGCCATGCCGCGCGGCTACGGCGGGAAGAGGCCGGCCAGCATCAGGCGGCAACGCAAGCTGAACTGGCCCGGCTGGAAGAGCGGTCATTGGCGCTGGCCAGCCAATGGCAGCGCCTGGAAGCCCGGCTGCGCGAACTGGATCAACAATCACAACGGCATCAGCAGGAAGCGGCCGCGGCTGAAGTGCGGCGCCAGGAGCTTTTGGCGGCGATTCAGGCGGGGCAGGAAGCGGTCACGGCCATGACCGGGCAACGCGATCAGCAAGCCGAACTTCAGGCGCAGGAAGCCGCCGCGCTGGATGCCCAGCGCGCCCATCTGCGGGAGCTGGAACCTGAAATTCAGGCGCTGCGCACGGCATGGGATGGACTGCGGGAACGGCAAAATGGCTGCGAAGTCCGGCTGGCGCGCCTGGCTTCAGATCTGGAACACCTGGCCCAGACCTTTTTCCACGACCTCGGCCAGGAATTGACGCCGGATCTGATTCCCGCGGAGATTCCCGATGCGGCGGCACTCGCGGCGGCAGCCGAAGTAGTGCGCGAACTGCACAACCGTATCGAGCATCTGGGGCCGGTGAATCTGATGGCGCTGGAGGAATTTCAGGAGACCGAGCAGCGCCATCAGTTCCTGGAAACCCAACGCAAGGATTTATTCGATTCCATCGCCGATACGCAAAAGGCGATTCAGGAAATTGACACCATCACGCGCCAGCAGTTTGCGGAAGCGTTTGAAAAGATCAACGCTTATTTCCAGGAAACGTTCCGCACATTATTCGGCGGCGGCCAGGGCTTTTTACGCCTGACCGACGCGGAGAACAATCCCGAAGGCGGGGTGGATATCGTAGCCCAGCCGCCGGGCAAAAAACTGCAAAACGCCATGCTGCTGTCGGGCGGGGAAAAAGCCATGACCGCGCTGGCGCTGCTGATCGCGGTGTTCCGCTTCCAGCCCAGCCCCTTCTGCGTGCTGGATGAAGTGGATGCTCCGCTTGACGACGCCAATATCGGCCGGTTCACGCAGATGGTGCGGGAAATGAGCGGCCAGACCCAGTTCATCATCATTACCCACAGCCGAAAAACCATGGAAATCGCCCCCCTGCTTTACGGCGTTACCATGCCGCAGTCGGGAGTGTCGCGTATCGTGTCGGTGCGGATGGAGGAAGCGGCCAAGCGGGCCGGATGAATGGCAGAGCCGCTTTTTTGCTTCGTCGTCGCATAAAGCCCAATTCGAAGCAACGATTCAAATTTATGCGGCTTTACAGAGGGTATAGGTGGAGATTTATTCCATTATTGACCAGATTTAGCTGAATGCTAATCTAAACGTTTCCCCCCGGCCGCGGCCGGGTAGCTGTATCCACCTACTATGTTTTCAAGGGATAGAATCAACCATTTATGTCCGCAACTGTGATGCAAAGCGATTTTCCTGGCCTGAAACTGCTGTCCCGCGGCAAGGTGCGGGACATCTATGATTTCGGCGATCGGCTGCTGCTGGTAGCCAGCGACCGACTTTCAGCTTTTGACGTGGTGCTGCCCACGCCAATTCCGGAAAAAGGCCGGGTGCTGACCCAGCTTTCGCTTTTCTGGTTCGAACTGCTGGCCGATGTAGTGCCAAATCATCTGATCAGCGCCCGGATTGAGGATTATCCGGCGGCGGCACAGCCGTATGCCGTGGCCCTGCGCGGCCGCTCGATGCTGGTACGGAAGCTGCAGATGATGCCGATTGAGTGCGTGGTGCGAGGCTACCTGGCCGGATCGGGCTGGAAAGAATATCAGCGCAGCCAGACGGTCTGCGGGATACATCTGCCGGCAGGATTACGGGAATCCGATCGGCTGCCGGAGCCGTTATTTACGCCCAGCACCAAGGCCCAGACCGGCCATGATGAAAATATTTCTCCGGCGCAGGCGGCGCAACTGGTGGGCGCGGCCGGTGCGGCCGAACTGGAACGGCTGAGTCTGGAAATCTACCGCCGTGCGGCCAGGCATGCCGAAGCGCGCGGGCTGATTCTGGCCGACACCAAATTTGAATTCGGCCGCGCGGCCGAGGGCGGGCCGCTGATCCTGGCCGATGAAGTGCTTACGCCGGATTCTTCCCGCTACTGGCCGCGGGCGAAATATGTTCCCGGACGCGGGCAGGAATCGTTTGATAAACAGTATGTGCGCGAT
>JAKATS010000310.1 GCA_021818645.1 Acidobacteriota bacterium
CAGCCGCGCCGGGCCCTCCACGGCCAGAATTTTTCTGCCGCTTAAAAAGAGCTCGCTCTGGCAGTGCGCCGTCAGCCGCGACTGGCGGCTGCGCAGCTTCGCTTCTCCCAAACCGGAGCCGCGCGGCAGCCGGTATTCGCATTGAATTGCGTTGTTGGGGACCCGGCAATTCCATTCCAGTTCCTGGCTGGAGGCGCGAACGCCATAAAGCCGGCTGGTGAAGTCGAGCAGCACCAGCATGGCCGGGGAGTAATCCCGGCCGGTGGACATGGCGCCCGTCCAGGGATCCGCCTGCTGGGAAAAATGCGGCGCCATGATCAGCAGCCGCAGCCATTGCCGCATCAGATGGTTCAAGGCGCTGGCCCGGCCATAATGCTCCAGCCAGCGTGGCGCGCGCAGCGCCGTCAGTGCCTGGCTCGGTCCGCCCCAGCAGTCCTGCGGCATGGTTCGGTTCATCGTGGGATCGTCGCCGGCCACGGAAGGAAACGGATACTGCAGCCAGAATTCCCGCGGGTTCAGCACATGGCGCCGCAGCAGCACCGGGGCCAGTTGAGAATCGGGCACATGGTTTTCCAGCACCACCAGAAGCGCCACGCTGTTGATGCGCAAAAGCTGCCCTTGGGCCTCGCGGTCAAAGAAATTGACGGCCTGCGGGTCGAAACACCAGCGGAAGATCGCGCGGCGCATCTTTTCCGCCGCCGCGCGCCACTGTGCGGCTTCGAAGTTTTTCCCCAGGTGCGCGGCCATGGCGGCCAGCGCCATCCTTCCGCCATAAACGGTGGCGGAAAGATCGGGCGCCAGAAAGGGCAGGCGGGGATTTGGCGGGCAGCGCCTTGCGTCGCCATCCGGGCAGGCGCCGGGAATGCCGGCAAAGCGCGGGCTGCCGTCTTCCCCCGTATCAAAGGTGCAGAAGGCCTCGCACATGCCGGTGTGCCGGGTATTGCGGTATCGCGCCAGCCAGCGGTCCCAGGCGGCGCAGGCCGTATAGGCTTCCCGCAGGAATGCCTCGCTTCCGGTCTGCTCCGCCAGTTCCAGCGCCGTGGCCGCGATCGGCGTCACCATCTGGATCTGGCTGAACTCGATCCGGTCCCGGCGCGCGCAGCAGGGCAGCCAGCCGCCCGGGCGCTGCAAGCGAAAAAATATGCGATGGTTTTCCAGCGCCAGCGCCAGATTCCAGCGGGCGTAGGTCAGGCCTTCCAGCGGCCCGCATTCCAGCCAGATGCCGGGATAGGGTCCGCCTTCGATCAGCACCGGCCGCGGGTAATGATCAAGCCGCTGGGCATTGCCCGCCAGTTGCCGCTCGGCAATCTGATACTTGGCCATGAGCCGCGGATCGTCGCAGCGGAACGCAGGCGCATCGGACGTGCCGCGGCTCGGTTCGATGGCCATGAGAAATGTCCAGCCCGGTAGCAAAATTCTCGGGCAGAGACATTATCCTGCAATATCTTCTTTTTTGGTGTCCCAAATGCGATGCTCCGGCCAGGGCCAGCTTTGGGCGATTTGGAACCGCCGCACCCCGCGCAGGCGGAAGGCCGGCCGGGCCGGCGTGGCCTGAATGTGAAAAAACGCGGCATTTTCAACGTCTTCCAGCATAAATGCCGCCCGCGCATCGTCTCCCTGGGCGCGAATTTCAATATTGCTCATGGAAACGCCCCGCGCGTGGCGGATGAAAAATCCGTGCGCCGGCATGGGGCCGGTACGGCCCGGGCCGGGGTAGCCGCGCTGCCGCTCGGGCGGCTGGCGCTGCGCGTCGCCGGGATCGGGATCGGCCCGGTGTTCGATCAGAATATCGTTCAGCCGCACATCTTCGATCAAGTGTCCGGGAATGCCGCTGAGGATTGAGCACAGCCGGGGATCGGCGCCATGGCAGGTGACATTGCTGATCGCGACCCGGCGCAGCCGCCCGATTGGGGTGCCCGCGGGCGCCCGCATACGCCGCCCCAGCCGCAGATAGAGCGGTGCGCTGGAAATGTTGCGCATGGTCAGATTGGTGACGGTGATGTCTTCCAGATGCGCGCCATCCACGGTTTCAAGCGCCAGCCCCTGGCAGTTTTCAAATACGCAGTTGCTGATAGCGATATTCATGAACCCGCCTGTGGATTCGGTCCCGCACTTGATCCGGCCGGTGTGGAAGGCGCGCCGGCCGGCGGGAAAGGGCCGATAGGTGCCGTCGAGCAGCGTGCCTTCCATGAAGCCGCCGCTGACGAAACAATTGGCGATGGTGACCCATTCCGTGGGCCGGGGATAGCCCAGGGCATAGGAGCTTTTCAGGCAAATCCCGTCATCCCAGGGCGAGTTGACGCTGGTGTTGACGATGCGTACGTTCCGGCAACAGTCAATATCCATGCCGTCGCGGTTGGTATCGATTTTGAGGTTGTCAATCGTCAGATTATCCACCCCGGTGGCGAGAATGCCGAAATGCCCGCCATGCAGAATCTGAAAATCGCGCAACAGCACGTTATGGCAGTTTTTCAGGGCGATGGATTTATTGCCCACGCCGGGCTGTTTGGCATTGGGGCCGGGGCCATAGCCTTTGCTCAATCCCATACCCCAGATCAGCCCCGGGCCGAGGACCGCCACGTCTTGCAATCCGACTCCCCAGATCAGGCTGTTATGCCAGTGGCGATGGCCGAAATCCTCGTAATGCTTGGCGGC
>JAKATS010000160.1 GCA_021818645.1 Acidobacteriota bacterium
GGCCGCAGCCATCGCGCTGCGATGGCTGCACAACGCCCGTCCGGCCATGCGGCAGGCGAGTGCCGAGGCCTGGACGAGCCTGCCCGCGACCCCCGCCAGCCGGGCCGGATTACAACGGCTCTATTTTCATGACCCGATCGCCGCGGTGCGGGCTGCGGCGCTGCGGGCACTGCTGCACCAGGATCCAGCCCGGAGCTGGAAATATATCCTGGCCGGGCTGCGCATGCGCAGCTACCGCTGGCAGGTGGAACGGGAATGCTTAAGCATGTTGGGCCGCTGGGGCGCCCGGCAGACGGCGGTGCGAAAAAAGGCCATGCCGACGCTCGAAGCCTGGGCCGCGGTTACGCGCCCGCCGGCCGCGCGAAGCGCGGCGATTACGGCGCTGGGCCAATGGCCGCGCACGCCGGACGCACTCAAGCTGGTGGAGCAGGCGTTTACTTCGCCCGACGCTCCGCTGCAAATGACGGCGGCCGGGGTGCTGGCCCATTGGCATATCCGGGGATACCGGCGCGAGTTCCGGCAACTGGCCGCGCACGACTGGATCGGGTTTTATCGTCAGGCGTACGCGGCACTGGCGCGATGACGCCGGGACGAAGCAGATGAGCGATCCAGGGCGCACAACTGCGATACCATGGCTCCGGCATTGCCACCGCTCAGGGGCTTTGGAACCGGATACATTATCCGGATACGGTAAAATGAATTATTCGTGCGCCTGTAGCTCAGCTGGATAGAGCGTTCGCCTCCGGAGCGAAAGGTCGCAGGTTCGAATCCTGCCAGGCGTACCATCCGTGGCATCCAACCGCGGCGCGGCCGCAAATTCCGCGGTGGAAACGCCGCACGCCACCCCTCCCCAACACAATCCAAGCTTGAAACTTCACCGGTTGGTAAAATATGCAGGTGAAAACCGACACCGCACCGACCGCGCTGACCGGCATCAAGCCCAGCGGCGAACCTCATGTGGGCAATTACCTGGGCACCATCCGGCCGGCGCTGCGCCTGGCTGAAACGTACCACACCATTTATTTCATCGCCGATTATCATGCCCTGACCACGGTGCATGAGGGGGCAGAGCTGCGGGAATATACCGACGTGATTGCCGCGACCTGGCTGGCCTTCGGCCTGGATCCGGAACGGACGCTGTTTTACCGGCAATCGGACGTGCCGCAGATTCCCGAGCTGGCCTGGATTTTAAGCTGTTTTACGCCCAAGGGCCTGCTCGACC
This sequence comes from Acidobacteriota bacterium, assembly GCA_021818645.1. Taxonomy (GTDB): domain Bacteria; phylum Acidobacteriota; class Terriglobia; order Terriglobales; family SCQP01; genus JAKAZV01. The sequence continues at coordinate 1,223 of JAKATS010000160.1, forward strand.
GGGCGCATGCCTATAAGGACGCGCTGGCGCGGCAGCAGGAAATTTCGGCCGGGCTGTACAGCTATCCGGTGCTGATGGCCGCCGACATACTGGCCTTTCGCGCGCAATGGGTGCCGGTGGGGCGCGACCAGAAGCAGCATGTGGAAATCTGCCGCGACCTGGCGATGAATTTCAACCGCGCCTATGGGGAAATTCTGACCGTGCCGGAAGCCCTGATTCAAGCCGAGGTGGAGACCATTCCCGGCACCGACGGGCGCAAGATGAGCAAAAGCTACGGCAACGTGCTGCCGCTGTTTGGCGAGGCCCAGGCGCTGCGCAAACTGATCATGCGCATTCCGACGGACTCCACGCCGGTGGAAGCGCCGAAAGATCCCGAAACGGCGCTGCCGTTCCAGCTGTACCGTCACTTCGCCACGCCGGCCGAGCGCGACGAACTGGCGGCGCGGCTGCGCCAGGGCGGCGCGGGATGGGCGGCGGTGAAACAAGCGCTGGCGGAAGTGCTGGAGCGCGAACTGGCGGAGCCGCGGCGGCGGTATCAGGACTGGATGAGCGGCGAGCGCAAACGGCTGCATGCCGCCCTGGATGCGGGCGGAGAAAAGGCCCGGACGCTGGCGAACAAGCTGCTGACGAATGTGCGGCGCGCGGTGGGCGTGAGATAAAAAACCGGCGCGACAGAATGGCCGCCGGCAGCAGAGGCGGGCCAGCAGTCAGAACGGAAAACTTAAAAATGAGCCTATCTTAGCTTTTTGCGGGTGAAGTACAGGCCGGCGAAGCCCAGCAAGCCTAAAATCCAGGTAGGATTTTCCGGCGAGGGGTTGTCATCATCGCATTCGTGATGATGATGGCAGTGTTTATTTTCATCATTATAGCTATTCGCATTGCCATTATCGGTGAAGTTATTGCCGCAACCGTTATCGCTGCCAAAGGATAAGCCACTTTTATGCACAGTGTTACCGGAGCTGCCCAGACCGCCGGAGTTACCCGAATTCCAATGGGTTTGAAAGGAGGAATTGGACTGGGAGTTCAAGCCCCCGAAACCGGAACTGCCAAAACTTCCCTGCGGCTGTTTCTGCGGCTGATGCTGATTTGAACTCTGGCCGAACTGCCACATGGACAGAAACGCTATCGGGCGCATGGCCGCGCGCGACTGAGGGCTGGCGCCGAAGAGCAATACCGCGAGTAATAGAGTCATGGGCATCTCCCATCCGGTTGCGGTCAGGGAGGACAGAGCGGATACTGGGTCGAATATAGTGCAATTGGGGAAAATAAGCAAATCCAAGGCCAAGGGGAGTCAGGCATGAGTCACTGAATCCGGCCGGGCGGCGGATTGAACGGCTGCAGCCCCGGCTGCGGCAGCCAGTTCTGCCAGGCCCGGGGCCAGAACCTGGAAGCGCCCGGCAGGGGCTGCCTGCGGGGTTTCGTTTTGCGGCA
>JAKATS010000179.1 GCA_021818645.1 Acidobacteriota bacterium
TACGCCGGGCATGGGATTGTGCGTGGCTTCTATCCGGAAATCTCCGGGCCGGATGAAACGGCTGAATTGGCCGAGGGTGAACAGCCGCCGGTTGGGCAGCCAGCCCTGGCTGGCGGGATCGAGCGAGATCAACGCCTCGCGATTGGGCGCTCCCGAGACCAGCCACCAGTAAAGCCAGCCGCTGACCTGATCCTGGGCCAGATGATAATGCACCAGTTTGGCCCAGTAGAGCCCGTCGGTTATGGACGCATCGTTGGCATTGAATGCGCTGACTTCGGTCTGCCAGACCTGTTTGTGATGGCCGAGCGCGGTGGAAAAATAACCGGTGCGGGCGGAGACGGGAACCTTGGGAACGTGGTTATTGCCGGCATAAGCATGGGCAGCCACAATGCTCACGCCCGCGGCAGAAACGGGGTCATGCAGCGTGGGCCGGCAGATGGCGTCGCTCCAGGTGCTATGTTCACCGAGGATGAGATGCGCCGGAATGCGATGGCGGGTGAAGAGCGGGACCAGGTGATTGCGGAAGAAACGATGATACTGATCGGCGTCCCAATAACAGGATGAATACTTGACGGTCACGTCGGGTTCATTCTGCGGCGAGACCGCGTAGATCGCCATGCGGTGGTGTTTCCGGTAACCCAGCACGTATTGCGCCAGGTATTCGGCGTAGTCCTGATAACATTCAGGCCGCAAGTGGCCGCCGACGACGTTGTGATTGGTTTTCATCCAGGCCGGCGGACTCCAGGCGGTGCTCATGAAGCGCGTGCAGCCGCGGCGCGCGGCGGCGCGCATGAGCCAGATCTGGTCGTCATCGCCCGACCAGTTCCATACCCCGGGTTTCGGCTCGATCGAGGGCGTAGGGCCATTGAATTGATTGCCCCAGCTGCCGCCATCGCCGATAAGATTGCGCACGATCGAGAGGCCGGCGCCGCGGGCCGGCGAGAACAGCAAATCCAGAATGCGGGTACGTTCTTCCGGCGGATAGTGCTGCAGCAGCCGGGCCTGGAAAAAGGCGCCGGAGGCACCGAATCCATCCATGCGCTGACGGAGCTGATCGGGCTGGATGCGGCATTCCGCCGCGGCGACATTTTGCAAAGGGCTGGCAGCGAAGGCGCGGGCGCTCAGGCCGGCGGCCAGGCCACTGAGGATAAAACTGCGGCGTGTAGTCATAGGTGACTGTTCCCAGGAATCATCATCGCACAGCAGAAATGACTCAGTTAAGTCAAAGTGATACGTTTCGCCTGGCGGTATTGCCGTCGCCCGGCAATCCTCACGTACAACCGAGTACGCTCCGGATGCCTCGCTCTCTGCGCCTTGCCCGGCTCGCTTCTCGCTTTGTCTTATTTACCTATATTCACAAATTAAAAATATAGATCCAGGCATTAGCCCCAAGGTTCCGTTGTTATATATAACGATACCGATTCAGTCTTGTCCGTATGCAATCAGGCTTTCTCCGCCAGCGCCAGCCTCGCCTGGGCCAGCGCGATCTGCCACAGCGCGGCTTCATAGTCGGCATCGGGGGCGGCAGCACGGATCACGGCTTCGCCGGCGGCCAAATCCTGGCGCGCCAGTCCGGCATTGATTTCATGCGGCAGCTCGGCCACATCGGCCAATAAGGTAACCTGGTCGGGAGTCACTTCCATGAAGCCGCCGCCAATCAGGTAGCGGCGGGGTTCTCCCGATGCCGCTTCTTCCGGCTCGTAACTGAGCTCGCCGGCGCCCAATTGGCTGAGCATGGGGGCATGGCCGGGCAGGATGCCGAAATAGCCATCGGCTCCCGGCGCCTGCAGCGAGCGCACCGCGAGACTGAGGACCAGACGCTGCGGAGTGGCGAGTTCCAATCGCATGGTGAATTCCCAGGTCAGCGCTAGCCGCGCGCCATTTCAGCGGCTTTTTCCTTCACGTCATCCAGGGTGCCCTGCAGGTAAAAAGCCTGTTCCGGCAGATCGTCGAGCTTGCCCTCCGCCAGCTCTTTAAAGCCGGCGATGGTGTCGGCCAGCTTGACGTATCTGCCCTTGAGGCCGGTGAACTGCTCAGCCACGAAAAAGGGCTGAGAGAGAAATTTCTGGATTTTGCGGGCGCGGGAAACGGTCAGCTTGTCGTCTTCACTCAGCTCATCAATGCCGAGAATGGCGATGATATCCTGCAGATCCTTGTAACGCTGCAGAATCTGCTTGACCTGGCGGGCGACCTGATAATGCTCCGCGCCCAGAATGCGGGGGTCGAGAATGCGCGACGAGGAAGCCAGCGGATCCACGGCGGGATAAATGCCGAGTTCGGCGATCTGGCGGGAAAGATTGGTGGTGGCGTCGAGATGGGCAAAGGCGGTGGCCGGCGCCGGGTCGGTATAGTCGTCGGCGGGCACGTAAATCGCCTGCACGGAGGTGATGGAGCCGGTTTTGGTGGAGGTGATGCGCTCCTGCAGGTCGCCCATTTCGGTGGCCAGGTTGGGCTGATAGCCCACGGCCGAGGGCATGCGGCCCAACAGCGCGCTGACCTCGGAGCCGGCCTGGGTAAAGCGGAAGATATTGTCAATGAACAGCAAAACGTCCTGATTTTCCACATCGCGGAAATATTCCGCCACCGTCACGCCGGTGAGACCCACGCGCAGCCGGGCTCCGGGAGGCTCGGTCATCTGGCCATAGATCAGCGC
>JAKATS010000353.1 GCA_021818645.1 Acidobacteriota bacterium
TTGGCGCGAGCCGGCGGCCCGGATCGCGGCGATCATGGTCCGCGTCCAGCGCCCGAACATTTCCTGCGCAAACAGGTTGTAATCAAAGGCCCGGTCCTGTTCGGGGTTCCCGTAGCGTGTCAGTTTTGTGATATCGGCGGCCGTAGGCAGCGGAATTGCGTTCCAGCTGCCCAGCTCCGCCGCGGTCGTGTTCCAGGCCCGGGCCAGGTTGGCCAGATGTCCGTAACGCCGGCGCAGCCATTGCTGCCAGAGCCGCAACTCGAGGGGATCGCGATTGGGAATATTGCCTTTCCAGGGAATCAATGGGTTGGAAAAGCTGGGCTCGTTGATCAGATCCCAGCTCAGAAACCGCACGTTTTTAAACCGGCGCACGATGGACAGGACATAATTCAACTCCGCCCGGATCGCGCCCGGATCGAGATACGGATTGCGCCCGCCCGGGTGGGCCGGGCCATAGCCGATGCGCGGATTGAAGGCGGTCAAGGTGAAGTTGACTTGAATATGCGCACGCGCGGCGGCTAGCAGAAACGCCTCCAGGCCGCGCAAAAAAGCCTGATTAGCGCCGCCCAGGGGATTTAAAAACCGGCTCTGCCCGCCCCACACGCCGGTACGTATGAAGTTGATGCCCCGCCGCCGCATGGCCATCATGTCGCGCCGCCAGTCGGCGGCATTGCCTTCGCCAAAGCCGGAGTCATACCAGGCGGTGGAAAAATAATTGGCGCCGACGGGCAAAAACGTCCGGCCCTGGGCTTGCAGAAAATTCCGGCCCGCGGTGAGCGCCGTACCCGAATCCAGCAACTGCGGATCCCGCACCCAGTAGCCGAGGTTTTCGGCTTCCCGGATTCGGCCATGGCGCCAATAACCGGCCTGAACGCGATAAAAACCCGGCGCCGCTTCCGCCGACAGAGTCAGATGCAAGTCGCAGGTCGCGCCGGCGCACTGCGCATTGCGGATCGCCAGCCGCCGCCCCTGGCGCCAGACGGAAATTTGAAACTGATTGCGCCGGAGGGGAATCCGCAGCCGCTGATTCAGCACCCGCCGGAAGCGCAGCTTGATTGCCGGCGTTTCCCCCGGCGTAACCGTATCGAGCTGCATGCGGGCTTCAAATACCGTGGCGCCGCGCCGGGCATACAGCGCGGCCTCGCGCACCAGTTTCCGTCCGCCGGCGCTGGCCCAGAATCCCGGCGCCGGCGTGAAGTTCAAAAACACACAGCGGTCGCCGGTCAGCGCCGCCATCCCCCCCGTGGCGCCGTCAAAATCGAGACGAGTCACCGGAGCGGCTATGCGCGCGCCGCCGGCTGTCTCCATGAACCCCAGCCCATGATAAGAGGCATATCCCCAGGCCCGCTCCAGCACAAACACCCTGCGCGGCTGCATTTGCAGACTATGAAATGACGGCGCGTGTCGTGCCCAGCGAAACTGCATCTGTGCCGGAGAAAGCCGGGCGGCATAACTATTGCCAAATCCCAGCGCCCAGGCGTAGGCGTTCTCCCCGCGCCGGGCGTGAAATGGAGCGGCCCGGCCATCCACCGGCCTCATCAGCCCGCGGCCGCCCAGCGTCAGCAAATTTCCGCCCTGGCGCAGATAGGCGAGAATGACCGGCCATGCCACCGCCGGCACGGCTGATCCATAGGGCAAAATCAGCAGCCGCGCGCCCCGCCATTGTGCAAATTTTCGCAGTTGAGCGAGGGAGACATAGCGCACCGGCAGCCCGGCCAGCGCGGCCTTGAAATCGGCCCCTGTCACCGGCCGGCTTTCGAGCGTGGGAAACCCCGGCTGCCGGAAAACGACGATGCCGCCATGGGACCGCGCCGTTCGCGGCGCGTTTTGCGCGTGGCCTTGAATCCCGCAAAACAGCAAGCCGGCCAGCACAAACCCGCCGCTCCATCGAATCGGCCAAAGCCAGGATTGGAATTTCATATTGTTGTTTTTTCGATTCCTGTGCCCCAGGTGTCGAACCAGGCCGCGGCCGCTTCCCCACCCGCTTCCAGCGGCAGCATATGGCCTCCGGGCAATAACTGTAGCGCGCAGCGGTAATATTGCGCCAGCCGTTTTTGCTCGCCGGGCGGCAGCATGCGGTCATCCATCGCGGCCAGCACCGCGCAGGGCGAGCCCAGCGGGCGCCGGGTTTTTATTCCCCGGCCAAAGGCCATTTCCCGCACCGCCAGACCCGACTCGGGCACGGTTCGCGCCCGCGCCACCGTTCGCCATTCCGGAGATAAATTTTTCTCCAGCAGCGCCGCCTGCATGCGCTCCGGCCAGAGAATGGGCTGGCCGAACAAGCCCCGCAGCAGCCAATCGGGGCGCTGGATCGCCTGCAGCCACATGCGCCCATACGCCGGCCGGAACATGTGCCACGGCGGAGCGCTGCACATGAATATGTAACCGGGCGCGGGCCGCATTGCGGCCACGCCTTGAGCGATCAATCCGCCCATGCTATGTCCGGCCAGATAGGCGCCGGGTAGCGCGTCGAGCGCTTCGGCCGTCCGCATTGCATATTCTGCCAATGCAAAGGGCTTGACCGGCGCGGTCGTATCCAGGCCATGCCCGGGCAATTCCAGCGCATAACTCGCGCGGCCGCGCTGGGCCAGCCATGCCTGCATGCGCTCCCACACCCAGGCCCCGCCGCCCATGCCATGCAGCAAG
>JAKATS010000086.1 GCA_021818645.1 Acidobacteriota bacterium
TATCAGCTTGCGCTGCCACAGATCGTACAGCGACTGATCGAAGGTCTGCATGCCGTACTGGCTGCCGCCCTTGGAAATGGCCTCGCGAATCAGGGCGGTGCGCTCGGGAATGACAATGCAGTCGCGGACGTAGGCGGTGGAAACCAGCACCTCGACGGCGGGCACGCGGCCAGGCTGATCGCAGCGGCGCATGAGGCGCTGGGAGACGACCGCCCTGAGCACCGAGGCAAGCTGCATGCGCACCTGCGGCTGCTGCTGGATGGAGAACACCGAGATGATGCGCTGGATGGTTTCGGCGGCATCGAGGGTATGCAGGGTGGAAAGCACGAGATGGCCGGTTTCAGCGGCGGTGAGGGCGGTCTCGATGGTTTCGCGGTCGCGCATTTCGCCGACCAGGATCACGTCCGGATCCTGACGCAGGGCGGCGCGCAGGGCCACGGCAAAGCCGGCCGTATCGGAGGCGACCTCGCGCTGATTGACGACCGCTTTCTGATCCTGATGCAGGAACTCGATGGGATCTTCGATGGTGAGAATATGCTCGGCGCGGGTCGCGTTGATGCGATCCACCATGGCGGCGAGGGTGGTGGACTTGCCGGAGCCGGTGGTGCCGGTGACCAGGATCAACCCGCGCTGCTCATCGCAGATGCGCTCGATCACGGGCGGCAGTTCGAGTTCGGAGAGCGGCTTGACCCGGCCGGGCACGACGCGGAGGACCAGGCCGATGGAGCCGCGCTGGCGATAGATATTGATGCGGAAGCGGCCCACGCCCTCAAGGGTGCGGGCGAAGTCGGCCTCGTTGGTGGCCTCGAACTGGATGCGCTGGCGCTCGTGCATGAGGTCGAAGGCCATGTCGCGCACCTGGGAGGTGGTGAGGGGCGCGGCATTTTCCACCGGGGTAAGGCGGCCGGCGATGCGCAGATGGGGCGCCGCGCCGGCCTTGAGATGCAGGTCGGAGGCGCCGAGTTCGACAGCGGCGCGAAGAATTTCGGAAATCTGCATAGGAAATCGCCCGGCCAGCGGCCCAGCCGCTGATTCAGCAAAAAAACCGCGGTACCGTTCCAGCTTAGCGGCTGGCGCGGAACAGAGTCCAGCGATGGCTGGGCATGCTTTTCAAGTATGGCTTGAGATAGTCATATTGCGGATGCGCCTTGAAGAAGGCGGGAGCATTGAAGCCGATGCCGCAGGGATGGCCCATGGCGGCGTAAAACGCCATCTGGTTGACCAGGCGCGTATCGGTCACCTTGGCGGAGACGGTGCCGCCGGGGTGGTATGGACCCCAGCCCCAAACCTTGACTCCGCGCGGCGACAGATCCACATGGCCACAGAGGGTGCGTTCGTCAGGATCAATTTTGCGCTCCCAGGTGTCGTAATGGTCGGATTCCATTTTTTCGGCGATGGCAATGTCAATTTTGCCCTTATATTGCCGCCGCAGCTGGCGCCAGCGGACATGGCGGGCGTTGGGGCTGCTGGAAAGATCGTGGATGTTGTAGCCCGGACACTCGTATTTCAGCACCTGGGGATCGGATGGGAAATTGGAGCCCACCAGCATGCCGTTTTTAGTTTTCCAGATCTGATGGTATTTCAGGCCCAGCTCGAGGCGGGCAATCTGGTTGGTGCGGGTGTCGCCGATGAGCCAGTCGTTGGCGTACCCGCCATTGTTGCCGTGCAGCATGATGCGGATATAGCTGTTGATTGAATTGGCGTATTGCAGGGCCTTGCGCGAGCGAATGAACTCGGGAATTCCATTGGGATTCCAGCCCACGAAAGAAGAGATGGTGGTTTCCGTAACCATCAGACCGGCCGAGTTTTCACCAAAGTCGTCATCGCTGGTGATGACGCCGGGAAAGCCATCCATGAGCATGTGATAACCGTGGCGGGGATGAATGTCGAAGACGATATTCCAGTTCTCTCCGGGGTAATAGCCGGTCCAGGTGTTATGGCCCATCACGATTTTGCCGTTTCTGGTGTAGCTGCCGGTGGCGACAAAGGCGCTGCAGTTGCCGATGGCGTGGAGGGCGGCGCCTTTTTGCAGATGATGCTGCTGGTTATACCAGGGCACGTAATAATCGGGCAATTCTTCAAAGCCGTTGAGGATAATGACGTCAATGGTGTCCCACTGTTTGTAGCCGCGGGCATGGAGTCCCCGGGCGATGCCGCGCAACTCGCGCATGTACTGCGTCTCGATGTGCGGCAACCACATCACTCGCACCGCATGGCGGTAAAAGGCCCAGCTTTTGCCGGTCGAGCGGGGCCAGGTGGCCTTGAAATCGGTGAGCATGCGGTTGATCTCGGGCGCCAGCCAATAGCCGTGCTGAAAGCCGAGATCAGAGGCGGAGCCGGCGAGACGGACGTAGATCCAGCCGTGACGCATGGGACGGCGGAACGAGCCGGCCAGGCGGGGATCGCGCGGAGCGGGCGCCGGGGTTTTCGCGGCGGGCGCCCAGCCGCTGGAGACCAGCGCCAGGGTCAGAAGAAAGAGCCCGAGAAAGCTGTTTTTGTAAAGACGCATACGGTATTTCCTCCGCTTGACATGACAGTGTAGCAAGATCAAAGCGGCTGCGGCGGCGCTGAGGGGTGGGGCTATTTTTGGGCTTCGCCCCGCCTCAGTCCGGCGCATGCGCATGAATCCGTCCATCCCACTATGC
>JAKATS010000347.1 GCA_021818645.1 Acidobacteriota bacterium
TTCGGCCTCCATGGATACGGAAGCAAACTGCCGGTCATAAACTCCCCGCCAATAGATCTCGCCGATCTGCCACAGCGATACATCGCCGGGCAGGAATTCAATTTCCAGTCCATTGCGCAATTGAACCGCGGATAAATCCCGGTGAAAGATTTTGTGCAGCAGAATGCGCGGCCAGTTGCGCGCGTGGCGCACATACCAAAGCCCAGCCTGGATTTGATAGCGCCAGTCATGCCGGCTGGAGGTCGCAAGGGATGGCGGAGCACTGGCCGGATCAGGTTTCGCGGTATGCGGAGAGGAGCCTGGGTTAGAATCTTGATCCGCGGATGGTCCGGAATGGCCGCGGGGGCGTGATTTCCATTGCCGGCAGACATTGATCAGCCGGCTGCTGCGGCCCCGCTGATACCAGGCGCCGCGGCGGGTGCGGGCGGCTTCCCACACCAGAGCCTGGCGGGATTGGCGGGTCCAGCGGGATTTGTAGGCCTCATCGCCGCGCAGAAAATCGAATTCCCGCTCTTGCCGGAGCATGCAGTCTTCCAGCACATGGCTGAGCAGCACTGTGCCGGGACTGAGGCTGGCGACGGAGGGATCAAAGCCGCTTTGAAAAAATAAAAATCTTGCCGCGCAGGCAAAACCATAGAGCGCGGCCAGGGGCCGGCCCTGGGCTTCCAGCCAGTACAACCGCGGCTGAGTGCGCGCGGCCATCATCTGCAAAAGCCGCAAATGGAATTGCCGGACTTCGGCCCGGGCAAAAATACCGGCATCCTGCTTTTGTTCCCGCCGATTCTGATGAAGACGCATCAGCGTGGGCATTTCCCGCGAAACCGCGAGCGCGCCTTCAGCACAGCGGCAGATCAGGCCGGGCAAGGCATGTTCCATGCGCCGGCGCCGCCGCCGCACTTCCGAACGGAAATTGGGGCTGCGCGCCGCCAAAAGGGCGTCCAGGCTGTGGGGCAGCGGCAGGAAAGGCAACTCCAGCCCGGCTTCTACGAACGGCGAAGGGGCGGAACTGGATGATAACCGCGCCAGGATTCCGCCTGGCTGAATGGACTGCAATCGCATCCAATCCCAGCCGCGGCGGCGCATGGCGGCCTGGTACAAAGCCCGCGCCGCGGCCAGATCAGCCTCGGGATGCAGCAGGATATCGAGTTCATCAGCGCCGCTGTCTTCCGCCAGCCATTGCAGGCAGCGCAGACCATGCCGCCATCGCCGCGCCAGCGGCCAGAGCGCGCGCAGCCGGCCCTGGACATCGCGGGTGATCCAGACCCAGGGTTGCAATCCGCGGGGATGGGATTCCAGCCAGGCGAGCTGCCAGCCGGCATCGAGAAAAGGATGCCGAGGCGAGGCGAGCCGCGCCAGCTCATCCCATTCCGCCCGCAGGCCGGCCAGTTCTGCACGGTGTCGAACGAGCACGGGCACGAAAGATGGCTGCTCGGATCGTGCGGCGAAGCCTTCCTCATCCACAGCTTGCATGCTTTGACTCATGTTTTGAGATGCGTCAGGCCGCATGTTCCTCGGCCGGTGCGGGCGCCGGCTCGCGAGGGGAGATCGCGACCGATTCCGGTTCCACGGGTTGGGGGAATCGCCGCTGGAATTTGGACTTTGGCACAGCGGCAGAATTTGCATCTGGCGCCGCATGGCCCGGACCCTCGACTGCCAGGCTGAGGTCAGCCGCCGGCGACGGGAAAAAAGAGGGGACCAGTAGGCCGGCCAGGCGGATCAAAGTCTCGCGGTGCCGGATATACAGCCAGCCCGCATAAGCCAGAGCTGACGCGCCCGCCTGGAGGATCAACAGCGCATGCAGAGGCCAGACAGGAGCCGCCCATGCGGCCGTGGCGGCCGCCCCGCCGACGGCGGCGCTGGTTTCCAGTGCCGGCCGCAACGCGGCCGCCAATTGCCGGGGGCGTACGCTGAGGATGCGCAGCATGACCAAACAGTGCAAGCCGGTCATGATGATGCGGGCGGCCAGCAAGCCGAATGCGACGCCGAGCAAGCCGTCCACATGCGCGCCGAGCGCCAGACATGCGGGTAAAACCACCGCCCATACCAGCAGAAACCGGCTGAGTATGTCGGGCCGGCCAATGGCTTTATAAACATCGCCAAAATGATGGCTGATGCAGCGAACGATCACATACAGCAGCAGCACCTGAAACAAGCGAATCGCCGGTTCCCAGCGCGCTCCGTAGGCGGTTAAAATCAGCGCCCGGGCCGCCACCAGCATTCCGGTGGCCAGGGGCAGGGTTATTAACGCGCTGTGACGCAGCGCGCCCAACAGCGCCCGGCGCATCATATTCCAATCCGAGCGCATGCGGCTGAAGGCGGGAAACAGAACCCGGCTGAATAAATTGACCAGGTTCATCAGAACCAGGTCCGGGATGCGGTAGGCCATGGCGTAATAGCCGAGCGCGACCGGTCCCAGCAGACGGCCTACCGTCAGGGTGTCCAGATTAAAGAGCAGGGTTCCAACGACTTCCATCAGATAGATATGCCGGGCATACGCCAGCATGCGCCGGGCGATGGCGGGCGACCATTGCCGCTGCGGGCGCCATCCGGTCACCCACCAAAGCATGGCGGCGTAAGTGGTGGCGCCGATGAGTTGTCCC
>JAKATS010000384.1 GCA_021818645.1 Acidobacteriota bacterium
CTGATGAATAGAGTTTTCAACCCGGCTGGGCTTACTGCGGGAATCTGCGGGGCAGATCCGGACAGAATAAAGCGGTCCGGCCAAACTCGCGAGATAGCATAGCACAGTCAGCACGAGTCAGGGAAAGGGGAAATGTATTATTCTTACCACTCAGTCCACCGCGCAATAAGTCATTGAAAATGAAAGACCTGCGGGCTGCAGGGCGGGGTGGCGGCGCGGGCGAAAGCGCGGACCCGGCTCAGCGGGCCCGCATGCGCATCAGGCAGGCGTCTTCGGTGGGGCTGTGATAATAGTGCGGGCGGCGGCCGTAGTGTTCGAATCCCTGGCGCAGGTAAAACTTCTGCGCGGCTTCATTGCCGGCGCGGACTTCGAGAAAAATCCGGTCCCACGCCTTGCGCCGCGCCCGCTCCATAAAATCGTGCAGCAGCGCCGTACCCACCCCCTGCCGCTGCCGCCCGGGCCAGACGGCAATGGACTGAATTTCCGCGTCGCGGCCGATGACCTGAGCAATCAGGTAGCCGGCAATTCTGTCGGGGTTGGGATGCGGGGGCGGGGCGGCCAAGCCGCATGGGTCTTCCCAGATGCGCGCCAGTTGCTGCTCCGGCCGTTCGATCGCGGCCTCCAGCACTTCCGCCATCAGGCGCCGGCTCCAGGCGGAGTCGCCGAAGGCATCCTGGGTCAGCGCCATCATGGCATCCAGGTCGGCGGTTTGGGCGGAACGGATCGGCATATCAGAAAACGAACCCAACTGCTTCATAGATGACGGGCAACCTAGGACACCAGCAACCCCGGCAAAGCAATAATTTCCGCATCCGGGCGCCGGATATAGTTGGCGTCGAGCGCCAGGAGATCATCTCCGGCATGCAAGGCGCCGGTGGCCTGCCGCCAAACCGTGAGCGCCAGACGCCCCACATGCGTCGCCAATTCTTCCGGCGGGGGCAAAATTCTATCACCCGGCAAATAGGCCGGCAAAGCCGGCGCGAATTCCGCCGGCCAGACCTGCGCAGACACCGCATCAGAACAGCCCGAATCCCGCAGCCTGTCCTGCAACAGCTTCAGGCCGGTTAAAAATTCCACTCCCGCTGGAGCCGTGTCCGCCGCGGTGCGGCGGCGAATTTCGAATGCCACCGGACCGGCGGGGTAATAACCGCAATACACTTCACTTCGCGAGGCATCGAGAAGTGCGAGTGCGGGCCGGCGAGCCGGCCCGGCCGGCCCAGCGCTCGCCAAAGCGGATAAGGTTGAAACCCCGAGCACCGGGATGCCGGTCACCTCGCCCAGCCCCTTGGCCAGCGTCAGTCCCACCCGCACTCCGGTAAATGAGCCCGGACCATGGGCAACCGCGATCGCGTGTAATTCCTGCCGCTGAATCCCGGCCTCGGCCAGCAGGGCGTCCATGGCCGGAATCAACTGCATGGAGTAGGCGCCCGGCTCCAGCCCGCGGCAGCCCATGGGGCGGCCGGCATGCAAAAGGGCCACGCTGCCGCAGTCGGTCGCGGTCTCCAGCGCCAGCAGCCAGGCGGGTGCGAAGGCGGAATCCGGATTCGGCATAGCTACCATGATAAAGGCGATCCAGCTGGGTCAAAGCGGCTCGGCTACAATGCAATTCGCGATGTTTGCCGCGCATGCGGCAAGCCTGCGCCGCCGGGCTGATCCCGGATTGAAGCATTCATGAATCCAGTTCCGCAAACGCCGCTGATGCGGCAATACCAGGCCATCAAGCAAGCCAATCCCGGGGCGCTGCTGTTTTTCCGGCTGGGCGACTTTTACGAACTCTTCTTCGATGATGCCGTGACCGCCGCACGCGAGCTGCAGATTACCCTGACTGCGCGCAATAAAGAAAAAGGCCAGCCCATCCCGATGTGCGGCGTGCCCTATCATGCCGCCGAAAGCTATCTGGCCAAGCTGATTCAGAAAGGCTATCGAGTGGCCATCTGCGATCAGATGGACGTGCCCGGGCCGGGCAAGGCGCTGGTACGGCGCGAGGTTACGCGGGTGGTCACGCCGGGCACGGCGGAGGCGGCGCAGGCGCCGGGGGAAAACAATTACCTAGCCGCCCTGGCCCGCGGAGCGGGCCACATCGGCCTGGCTTTGCTCGATCTTTCGACAGGTGAGTTTCGCGCCACCGAGTTCGCCGGGGCCGAGGCCGAGCCGCGGCTGGCCGAGGAGCTGGAGCAATGGCGGCCGCGGGAAATACTGCACCCGAGCACCATGCCATTGTTTGAGCGCGAGCCCCAGCGTCCGCCGGCGGGCGCGGTGCTGACGCCGCTCGATGCCTGGATTTTCGAGCCGGATTTCGCCCGCCGCGAGCTGGAATCGCATTTCGGCGTGCTGGCGCTGGAAGGCTACGGCCTGGGCGGCAAGCCCTGGGCCGCGGCCGCGGCCGGAGCGCTGGTGCATTACAGCAAGGAAACCCAGCGCAGCCAGATCGAGCACGTGGACCGGCTGGGCTATTACGAGCGCGGGGATGCGCTGCTTCTGGACGCGGTGACGGCCCGCAATCTCGAGCTGGTCGAACCGCTGCAGCCCGAGGGCGGAGACGTGACCCTGCGCGCGGTGCTCGATCAAACCCATACCGCCATGGGCCAGCGCCTGCT
>JAKATS010000151.1 GCA_021818645.1 Acidobacteriota bacterium
CGTGGCGGCGGGCGGTGGGGTCTTCGGGATCGCCGGCCAGCATGCGGGCAATTTCCCGCACCCGCGCATCGGCGGCCAGCGTCAGCAGCCGGGTGCGGGCGCGGCCGCCGGCGACGGATTTGCTGACCTGAAGGTGATGCCGGGCGCAGGCGGCGATCTGGGCCAGGTGGGTGACGCAGAGCACCTGCCAATGCGCGCCCAGGGCGTACAGTTTGCGGCCCACGGCCTCCGCCGCCTTGCCGCCAATGCCGGCATCAATTTCGTCGAAGACCAGGGTGCGCGGGGCATGCTCGGACTGCGGCGCCGCCTGGGCGCGGGCGCCGGGCGGACGGGGCTCACGGGCCAGTTGCAGCGCGACCTGCAGGGCGAGCAGCAGGCGCGACAACTCGCCGCCGGAGGCGGCTTCCTGCAGCGGCCGCAAAGGTTCGCCCGGATTCAGGCTGCCCCGCCATTCGACCCGGTCCCAGCCGCGCGGGCCCCAGTCCGCTTCGGATTCGGGGCTGGATTGAACGGCAATTTCCAGGCGCGGGTTCATGGCCATTTCCTCCGCCTGTTCAGTCAAGGCGCGAGCCAGCGGAACGGCCGCGCGACGGCGTTCCGCGCTGAGCCCGGCGGCCAGCTGACGATAGGCGTCGCGGGCGGTTACGAGTTCGGCGGCGAGCCCGGCGCGTGTGTGAGCGGCGTTTACCGCCGCGGCCAGACGGGTGTCAAGATCTTCCTGCAGCCGAAGCACATCGGCGAGCTCGGGTCCGTATTTCCGCTTGAGCCGGTCGAGCAGGGCCAGCCGGTCGGCGACTTCCTGCAGGCGCCCGGGGGAAAGTTCGGCATCTTCGGCCCAGGGGCGCAGGGTTTCCGCGATATCCGCCAGTTCGCCACGGAGGGATTCCAGACGGCCGGGCAAGGCGGCGGCGCGGGGATCAAGACGGGCCAGCTCAGCCAGGCGTTTGCCGGCGTTTTTTATTAAAGCAAGCGCCGCATCCTGATGATCGTAGAGCCCGGCGTAGGCCGCTTGCGCCAGCGCCTGAATTTTTTCCGCATGCGCCAGGCGCAGGCGCTCGGCTTCAAGCACCGCGTCTTCACCGGAACGCGGCGCGGCCTGGCGCAGTTCATTTTGCTGATACTTCCAAAGATCCAGTTCCTGCAGGCGCTGCCGGTCGCGCTCTTCCCATTCTTCCAGGCGCGCGCGGGCGGCCTGCCAGGCGGCGTAAGCTTGCGCAAGCGGGGTGAATAATTCGCGCGCGGGAAGGGAATTTTTTTCGCGCGGCTGCGCTTCCAGGTATTGATCCAGCCAGGCCAGCTGAGCGGCGGGAGCAAACGCGACGAGGGCTTCGTTCTGAGAATGCAGGGTGGCCAGGATGGGCGCGATTTCGCGCAGCAAGGCCACGCTGACCGGCTGATCATTGATAAATGCGCGGGATTTGCCATTGGCCGCAATTTCCCGCCGCAGGGTGAGATCTTCGCCGGGATCGCATGGCAGGCCCTGGGCGGCGAGGCGGGTTTCGAGCAGAGCGCGGGCTTCGGGAGAAAGACTGAAAATGCCCGCGATGAGCGCGCGCCCGGCGCCATGGCGGACGATTTGAGAGTCGGCGCGCTGGCCCAGCAACAACCCCAGGGCTTCCACCACGATGGATTTCCCGGAACCGGTTTCGCCGGTCAGGGCATTGAGACCGGGGCCGAATTCGGCAATGGCCTGATCCACGACGGCGTAGTTTTCAATTTGCATCCGCAGCAGCATGCGCAATTAAGAATACGGCCAAGCGGAAGGGAAAGCCATGCCCAGGAGTAAACATTAAGGTCGGGAAGAAAACCTCTCAGGGGCCATATCCATGAGCCGGATTATGATAATTTTTGCGAAGATATAAAGGACAATACACGCCGCTCCGGCCCGGGCGCAAGGAACCAATCCGGATAAGGCCGAAAGTGAAACAGAGAACCGCAATTGCCGACTCCGCGTCTTAAAATATGGATTCGATACTCGCGGGCTAGAAAGCTCAACCTCATATGCCACCACTGACTCCAGGCCAAGGCGCCTTCACTGAATTTCTCAGCCAATCCGGCCCCGTCGCCAAGGCGGTGCTGGTGATCCTGCTCGTGCTCTCGGTGATTTCGTGGGCCATCATGTTTCGCAAGAACCGGCTGTTCCGGCGCATGCGGCTACAGTCGCGGCGATTTCTGAAGGCCTTTCACAAGGCCGCAAGAATGTCGGAGATCCACACGGTGGCGGAGTCGTTCCGGCCGGCGCCGATGGCGGAAATTTTCGAGGCCAGCTATGAAGAATGGGTGCGGCAGATGGCGGGCATGCGCAGCCTGACGGCGGTGGAACGCGTGATCCGGGCCTCGGTGACAGAGCAGATCACCTACCTGGAATCGGGGCTGAACTGGCTGGCAACGATTGCCGGCGCCAGCCCGTTTATCGGGCTCTTTGGCACGGTGTGGGGCATTATCAACGCCTTTCACGGGCTGGGAGCGGAAGGCGCCGCGACGCTGCGGGCGGTGGCGCCGGGCATTTCCGAAGCCCTGGTGACGACCGCCGCCGGTTTGTTTGCCGCGGTGCCGGCGCTGATCGGCTATAACGCGCTGTCCCACCGGGTGCGGG
>JAKATS010000388.1 GCA_021818645.1 Acidobacteriota bacterium
AAAGGCCGTTCTACGGACAGCGCCACAGAAAACATACCGCCCCGCCGCAAGGCGGAGCAAGGGTGAAAAGGTGCGGTAAGAGCGCACCGCCCCGCCGGCGACGGCCGGGGGCAGGGCAAGCCCCACATGGAGCAAGACCCAATAGGGAGGGAGGGCCGGCCCGGCCCATCCGCGGCTTCACCGCGGCGCTTCACTTCCGGGTAGGTCGCAAGAGCCGTCCAGTAATGGCCGGCCCAGAGGAATGATTGCCCCCGGCCGGCGGTTCGCCGCCGGCTGGGACAGAATCCGGCTTATAGCCGCGCCTCATCCCAAATTTTTCAACGAAATGTATTCATATTAAATGTCTGCGCCCCTGACTCTTTTCCCCGCCCGCAACCTCAGCGGCGCCGTCCGCCCTCCCGGCGATAAATCCATCTCGCATCGCTATGCGATCTTGAGCGCGCTGGCCGAAGGCTCCTCCCGGCTCGAGCATTACTCGACCGGCGCCGACTGCCAGAGCACGCTCGCCTGCCTCTCCGCCCTCGGCGTGGAAGTTCGCCGTGAAGGCGGCGGCGTGGTTCACATCACCGGCCGCGGCCTGCATGGCCTCGCCGCGCCCGCCGCGCCGCTCGATGCCGGCAACTCGGGTACCACCATCCGCCTGCTCTCCGGCATCCTCGCCGCCCAGCCCTTTGCCTCCGAAATTTTCGGCGATGCCTCGCTCTCGCGCCGGCCCATGCGCCGCGTCATCGAGCCCTTGCGCCTGATGGGCGCCGAGATCGCCGCCGCGGCAGGCGACCGCCCGCCCCTGCGCTTCTCGCCCGTTTCGGCTGGCCTGCGCGGCCTCGAATACGCCATGCCGGTGGCCAGCGCTCAGGTGAAAAGCGCGCTCCTGCTGGCGGGGCTCTATGCCCGCGGCCGCACCGTCATCACCGAACCGGAGCCCACCCGCGACCATACCGAGCTCATGCTGCGCCAGAGCGGCATCCCGCTCGAGCTCGCGCCCCGCCGCGTCGCTCTCGCTGGCCCGGTCGCCGGCTGGCCCGGCCGCGATTTTCGCATTCCCGGCGACGCCAGCTCCGCCGCCTTTTTTCTCTGCGCCGGCGCCTGGTATCCCGACTCCGGCGTGCTCATCGAGGAAGTGCTGCTCAACCCCACCCGCTCCGCCCTGCTCGATCTGCTGCGCCGCATGGGCGCCCGCATCGAAATCGTCAACCTCGAGCAGCGGGGCGGGGAACTCGTCGGCAGCCTGCATGTCTCAGGTCCGGCTTCCGGCCGGCTGCGGGGCGCCCGCATCGCCGGCGCTGAAACCGTGGCCCTGATTGACGAAATTCCCGTCCTGGCCGTGCTGGCTACCGCCGCCGAAGGCGGCCTGGAATTTGCCGATGCCGCCGAGCTGCGGGTCAAGGAAAGCGACCGCATCGCCGCCCTTGCCCGCAACCTGCGCTCGCTTGGCGCCGAATGTGAGGAGCGGCCCGACGGTCTCCGCGTCCCCGGCCCGCAGTCGCTGCGCGGCGGCCGGGTGGAAACCTGCGGCGATCACCGCATCGCCATGGCCTTCGCCGTCGCCGCCCTGCGCTGCCAGGAACCAGTCACCCTCGACGATCCCGGCTGCGCCGCCATCTCCTATCCCGAATTTTTTGCCGAACTCGCCCGCCTGTCCGAAGGCTGAAGTCTTGGTGCAGCGTGATAGGTTTCCATCTGCGCAAGTGCTCGTGTGTCATTGACACAGAATCCGTGCGGCCATAACATGTGTTCATGAACCTGACTCTTTCCATAGACGAGCAGACGCTGAGGCGGGCGCGCCGGGCCAGCGAAGCCATGGGCAAAAGTCTGAATCAGGTGGTGCGCGAACATCTGCAATCCCTGGCCGGTGAAGATGATGCCATGACTGCGATCGCGGAATTACGCCGGTTGCCTCCCACCGGACGTCCTACCCGTTGGAAATTCAACCGGGACGAAATCCATGAGCGTTCGTAGTTTTTTTGATTCCAATATTCTTATCTATACCGATGATGCTAAAGCTTCCCGAAAACGGGAAATTTGTCTATCGCTATTGGAAGAACATCAATTGGCGCGAACCGGGATCATTTCTATACAGGTGCTTCAGGAATATTTCGTGATCGCAACTCAAAAATTGCGGGTTGCCGCAGAAATGGCACGTTATAAGCTTACGCTCTTTGGACAGATGGAAACGGTTCGACCCGAACTGGCAGATATTCTGGCTGCCGTGGATCTCAGCCGGTTGCATAAAATTTCATTTTGGGACGCCTTGATTCTACAGGCGGCGCAAGCGACGCATTGTAAAGTGCTTTATTCGGAGGATCTGCAGCCTGGTAGAAACTTTTCCGGTCTTCGGGTGGTGAATCCATTTTATTGAGCCGTATGGATGTATGGGTTGAGGTTTGCCGTGCGACGATAAATACCTGATGAGTTCATCTGTTGCCTGTGCAAGGGGCTTGCATGTGCGCCCTGTTCGGTGCCTCTTGCAATGACGGTAGAATTAAAGATCATTGCGGAGCATTTCACAATAACTGCATGGGCGATTCTTCCCTTTCCTCGAACTTGCGCGCGGCCTCGCCCCCTTCCTGGCTGATCGGCTTTTCGCTCTTT
>JAKATS010000045.1 GCA_021818645.1 Acidobacteriota bacterium
CGCGAAGCGCTCAGGTCACAATTCATTCAGATGGAGCAATTCCAACACTGCCGGCGGGCAGCCGTTCCAGGAGGCTTGTGGCTCATTACCCTGGTACCGCAGCCCGCGGACTCCCATCCGGCTGGTAAAAAAGCCGCTCACCACCAGATCCCGCAGGCGATTGAAAAACTCAACTCCGGCGTAATCCGCCGGCCGGGCCCGGCCGGGATAGGCGATACGATCGAGCATTTCTTTTTGCCGGGCAGGCGGGCAATCCAGAAACTGGAAGCCAAAGGCTTTTTGGCACTGCCAATCCAGCCAAGTCAGGCCGCCGCGGAATTGGTCGGACAACAATCCCGGCTTGAGGCTCAGCCAATCGTCAATGAATTCCGGAACGCCGGCCTCGCCGGCGCTTCCCGAATTTGCGTCGGCAGGCAGGATGAGATCGCAGAGAACGCGCAGCGTATGCCACTGATGCGGATCGAGGGCATGGGGATGGGGTGGCTGCGCATTTGAAGCGCCCGTGGCCGAGGGCCACACGGAGGCGACCGCCGTGGCCTGATGCGGGAAAGGCAGCAAAGCCATGGCCGGCAGCCCGCTCGCGAACTTGAGGATGTCGCGCCGATCGATCCCACGCTGGTTTTTCTTTCCCATCTATACCTTCCCGAGTTCCAGACGTATTAAACAGTTCCTAAGCGCGCCAGGCGGGTCACATTTTCGGCGGTGCGCCAAGCCAGAGCGAGAATGGTCAACGTCGGATTCTTCTCCGCCAGACCCACGAAGGGAGCGCCGTCGGCGATGAACAGGTTCGGGCAATCCCAAGCCTGGCAATGTGGGTTGAGCACGGAAGTTTTCGGGCTGGCGCCCATGCGCGCGCCACCGACCTCGTGGATGCCTTGGCCACCGACCGAAATGCCCCAGCGTGACTCCTTACCGGCGGCGCTAAACACCTGGCCGCCAGCGGCCTTTACGATTTCCTGGAACGTAGATTGCATGTGGCGGGCCATCTGCAACTCGTCTTCCCCCCATTGAAAGTGAAATTTCAAGACGGGAATGCCCCACTGGTCCAGCGTTTGGTTGTCGATTTCACAATAACTGGAATCATTGGCGATCATCTCGCCGCGGCCGGAGAGATTGACAAACGCTCCGTAAAGATGCCGGCAGGATTGCTTTAATGCCGCGCCATAGCCGCCGCCGGTGAGTTTTTCCGTACCTTGGAAGATGCCCGGCATGGGCATGCCGGCGTGGCCGCCGTAAATTTCGGCATGGTAGCCGCGGGTGAACGGCAAGGCTCCGCGGGCCTGGGCGGCGCACTCCCACCAGGGGATGTAGAGGTGCATGCCGCCGACGCCGTCATCGTTATGCGGCGGCAGCCCGGCCAATGCCGGGAAATACCCGGTGACATTGCTCATCACCGTATCCATCAGATATTTGCCCACCAGGCCGCTGGAATTGGCCAACCCATTGGGGAAACGGGCGCTCCGGGAATTGAGCAGCAGTCGCGCGGTTTCGCAGGAACTGGCGGCCAAGACCACCGTACGGGCGCGCACGCTGATTTCGCGGCGACTGCGCTTATCGATGTAGGAAATGCCTCGGGCGCGGCCATCCGCTCCCACGAGTACTTCCCGCGCCATGGCATTGGTGCGGATATCCAGTTTTCCGGTTTGACGCGCCGCCGTGAGCAAGACCGCGGGCGAGGAAAAGTTGGAACCCATGCGGCAATTGCGGCCGCATTGCGACACATAATGGCAAGCCGGACGGCCGCGATGCGGCCGCGTCAGGACGGCCAAGCGCGAGGGAATGCAAGGGATGCCGAGCTTCTGGCTTCCCCGTTGGATCAGCAATTCATAGCAACGGGGCGCGGGCGGAGGCAGGTAATGGCCATTGGGCAAATTCTCGATGTTCTCTTGCGAGCCGAAGACGCCGATCAGTTCCTCCGCGTTAGTGTAATATGGCGCCAGTTCCTCGTAGGTAATCGGCCAGTTGAACCCTTTACCATCGCGGGAGAAGGCTTGAAAGTCGTAGGGTCCATTGCGCAGCGAAATGCGGCCCCAGGCGTTGGTTCTGCCCCCGAGCATGCGAGAACGAAACCACATCCATTGCTCTCCGGGAGCGGTCAGGTAAGGCTCGCCCGGGACGGTCCAGCCGCCGACCGCGGCCATGAAGTAGTTCATGGGGCTCACGTAGTCACCGCCGCCGTGGCCAGGAGCGTCGTATTCCCACTCCAGCCATTTGGAATCGCGCGCCGGGTCAAACCAGCCGCCGGCTTCGAGCATCAGGCAACGCGCGCCGGCGCGAGTGAGAACATGCGCGGCCATCCCGCCTCCCGCTCCGGAGCCCACGATCACGGCATCATAAAGCTCGGACAGGCTAGCGACGTTTGGCATGTTGAGCCTCTTTTTCGTGAAGGGTTATGGGCGCCGCCGCCCCGTGGGCGCGCCGGGGCTGGTTGCAGCCCAAGGGGAGCATGCGGATCGGGGTGCGGGTGCTGCCTTGGGCATCAAAGTGGACCCCCCATGCCGGCAGGCGCGCGAATCGTCCGTGAACCAGACGATCCCGCACACGCGCACGATTCGCTCCTGCGAGGGTGATCGCCTGGGCCACCATCCGGA
>JAKATS010000400.1 GCA_021818645.1 Acidobacteriota bacterium
TCTTTAAAAGATGAGCTGGCGGAGTACAAGCGGCAAAGCATGACCCCGGCGGGGGAAGATGCCGATGCGAAAGCCGCCTGGGTGCGCGAGATCCTCAGCCGGCTGCCGAGCGGCGTGCTGTTTTTTGATCCGCAGGGGCGGGTGCGGGAAGCCAACCCGGCGGCGCGCACGGCCCTGGATTTTGCCTCACCCACCGGGCTGCACGCCGAGGATGTGTTTCGCCAGGCCGAGATGGTGGAAAATGACGGCCAACTGCTGGGGCGGGCGGCGGAACTGGTGGAACAAACGCTACGGCGCGGCACCAGCTGGCAGCGCAAGGTTCTGAACTACACCACGCCAAGCGGGCAGGCGCGGGCGCTGGGGATTACCATGTCGCCGTTGCGACAGGACAATGCGACCACCGGACTGCTGTGCCTGCTGACGGATTTGACCGAAATCCGGGAGCTGGAAAACGAACTGCGCCGCAACCAATTTTTAGCTTCGCTGGGCGAGATGGCGGCCGGGATCGCGCATGAATTCAAAAATTCCCTGGCCACCATTTATGGTTATGCGCAACTGGTCTGCCAGGCGGCGCCCGCCGGAGAAGCCCGGGATCATGCGGAAAACATCGTGGAACAGGTCCGCAAGCTGAGCGGCGTGACCACGGAATTCCTGGCGTTTGCCCGGCCGCTGGATGCCAATCTGGAGCGGGTGGAAATCTCGCCGCTGCTAGAGGCCTGCGCCACCGCGGTGCAGGTGCAATTTCGCGGGCAGGCGCAGATTGAAGTGCGGGGCAATTACGCGGCGGTGTGGGGCGAGCCCATGCTGCTGGAGCGGGTGTTTATCAATCTGCTGCGCAATGCCTGTGAAGCTGCTCAAACTCCGAAGGGAACCGGCCGGGTGGTGGTGGAACGCGGAGAGGACGCGGGCCGGCGGCAGACAATTCTGGTGCACGACAACGGCGCCGGCATCGCGCCCGAGCTGCGGGACAAGCTGTTTATTCCCTTTTTCACCACGAAAAGCCAGGGCGCGGGGCTGGGCCTGGCGATGGCGCAGAAATTTTTGCAAAGTATGAAGGGCAGCATCGTGCTGCGGGAAGCCAAGCCCGGAAATACCTGTTTCGCAGTGCGCATTCCGCTGTGCCAGACGGCGCGGGCCGATACGGAGGGGACTTTGCCTGGCGCCGAGGCGGCCCATGGAGAATAAGGCATGAAAATAGAAGAACGCATATTGCTGATTGAAGACAAGCCCGACTTGCGGCAAATGCTGAAGACCGCGCTGAGCAAGGAAGGCTATCAGGTCACCGAAGCGGGCGACGGCGAATCCGCGATACGGCTGCTCAACGAGGGCATTTATTCCCTGGTGCTGACGGATCTGCGATTGCCCGGGCGGGACGGGATCAGCGTACTGGAGGCGGCGCGCGAGAGTTCTCCCGATCTGCCGGTGATCCTGATGACCGCCTACGGGACCATCGAAAAAGCCGTGGTGGCGATGAAAGAAGGGGCTTACGATTTTATTCAGAAGCCGGTGGATCTGCCGCATTTATTGCTGCTGGTTCAGCGCGCCATTCAGCAGCAGCATTTACAGCGGGAAAATATTTTATTGCGCGAGGAATTCGCCGATCGCTACGGGTTTCCCAAAATCATCGGGGAACATGAAAGCATGCGCAAGGTGGGGGCGGCGCTGCAGCGGCTGGCGCCTTCGGATACCACGGTGCTGCTGCTGGGAGAAAGCGGCACCGGCAAGGAGTTGTTCGCCCGCGCCATACACCAGATCAGCCCCCGGGCCGGCCAGCCGTTTGTGGCCATCAACTGCGCCGCGATTCCCGAGACCCTGGTGGAGACGGAGCTGTTCGGCCACGAAAAAGGAGCCTTTACCGGCGCCGGCGCGCGCAAAATCGGGAAATTTGAGCTGGCCCACCGGGGCACCATTTTTCTGGATGAAGTTGGAGAACTGCCGCCAGGCACGCAGGCCAAAATCCTGCGCGTGCTGCAGGAACGGGCCTTTGAGCGGGTGGGGGGGGTGAGAACGGTGCAGGTGGATGTGCGGGTGGTGGCCGCCACCAACCGCAACCTGGAGGACGCCACGCAGGCGAAGCAGTTCCGCGAAGATCTGTATTTCCGGCTGGCCGCATTCCCGGTGACGATTCCGCCCCTGCGCGAGCGGGGTGAAGATGTGCTGCAACTGGCCTCGGCGTTTGTGGCTAAATTCTGCCGCGAATTCAAAAAACCCCGGCTGATGCTTTCTGAAGGCGCGGCCGAAACCCTGATGGCTTATCGCTGGCCGGGCAATGTACGGGAACTGCAGAATGCGCTGGAGCGCGCCGTGATTCTAGCCGATGGAGACGCCATCCAGGCCGAGGATTTACAGCTCCGCCCTCCCAGTCCCGATACGATTTTGCCCAAAGGGATGGAATTGGGCGAGGATTTCAACTGGGAGGGCGGATTAACCGAGATTGCCGACCGCGCGACCCAGATTGTGGAAAGGATCCGGCTGAGCCAGGTTATGGAAGAGTGCCGCTGGAACAAGCAGCGGGCCTGCGAGAAGCTGCAGATCTCTTATAAAACTTTATTGAACAAACTGCACAACTATGGATTGGGTT
>JAKATS010000148.1 GCA_021818645.1 Acidobacteriota bacterium
CGGCGACCGGACTGGCGGCCAGGGCGCCGGCATTTTTTTGCGCCAGCAGGTATTCGCGCTCGGTGGCCAGCAGTTGCGGGCTGTAGATGGTCAGCAGGGGCTGTCCTCGCCGGACATATTGAAACCGGCGGTTGACGAATGTTTTTCGCACCCATCCGCTGAATCGAAGCTGTATTACGGACTGCCTGCGTTCGTCCACGCTGACGCTGCCGGGCGCGCGAATCTGTTCCACCAAATCGCGCCAGCCAACCCGGCCAATCGTGACCCCGATGCGTTGCAGCCGCTGGGCGGAAATTTGCATGGGTGCGAGCGGCGTAGCCGGTGGTCCTGCCGGCGCAGATGGGAAAGGCGCCAGCAGGTTGCCCGAAGCCGCAGCCCTCGCCGGCGGCATGGTCATCCCGGCCGGCATGGAAGCCGGCGGCGGAACCCGGCGTGGAGCGGAATGTTCGCCACTGTGCCGGCGTACGATCAGCAAACCGGCCAGCACCGCATTCAACCCCAATGCCAGTGCCAACAGCAGGTAAAGTTTCGTGGCGGAACGGCCATTCGTATTGATTTGCGTCATAAATCACCCTGCCATTCATTCCCATCCCATCGCGAACGACTGCAATCCGTTCAATTTCCCCGTGTGAGTTGCCGTATTCGAACCACTGCGTTGGCCTGCTGTTCAAGAATGCGGGCATAAGCCAGGTGCTCCTGCAGCAGTCGTTGAGCGGTTGCAAGCGCCGCGGTCAGGCCGCGGTGTCCGGATTGATAATCAAGCAGGCTGGCGCGTACGGCAGCGCGCGCCTGGGGCAGCAGGCCGCGGCTGTATAGTTGCGCCAGATCGTGATCGGTGCGGGCATCCGTTTGCGCCTGCTCGAACTCATATTGCAGCCGGTCGCGGCGGGCCTGCAGATGGGCGCGGGCGGCATGCAGCCGCTCCACCGCCCGCGTTACCTGCGCCTTTTCCCGATGCCCCCGTAGAAAAGGCAGATTCATGCTCAGAGTGAACATGTAATAAGCGGGAAAACTCAAGCCGGTGCGCTGGTACATGCCTGATAATTTGAAATCGGGGTCGCGTCCTTTGCGCGCCAGCTGCAGCGCCAGCGCCTGACTGCGAATCCGGGCCCGTTGTTGGCGCAGGGCGGGATTGGAATGCAAAACAGAAACCCGGGAAGATTTCGGCAGCGCTAATAAGCGCAATCCCTCCGGCTGCACCCCGGGATGACCGGCCGGCCAGTTTAATAATGCCCCTAGCTGGGCCTGTAGCACGCGGGCTTGATTGCGGGCAACAGCCAGGTCGCGAAGCAGTCGTGTTTGCTCCAGTTGAGCGCGCCAGACGGATGCCTGCGTTCCCTGCCCGGCGGCATAATGCACTGCGGCGATTGCGGCAATGCGGGCCAGCAGTGTTTGTTGCGCATGCAGCAGCCGGCGTTCTCGCCGGATATAAGCCAGCTGCCAATAGGCCCGGGCGACCTGGGCAAGCACCCGGCGCCGCACCCGGCGCCATTGCGCGCGCGCCACAGCTGCATTTTGCGTTGCGATGGCGCCGCGCAGACGCAGCTTGCCGGGATAGGGGATGGTCTGGCTGGCGCCCACCCCCAGATAGGCAAAATTGTTATTGTGCAACCCCGCTCCGGGCAGCGGATCACCGACACTGAAAGACTGCAATTGCAGCCGCGGCGATGGCCAGGCCGAAGCCATAGCCCGGTCTTCGCGCCGGCTCCGCCATGCATGGCGCGCGGCCTGAATCTCGGGATTGCGGCGCGCCGCCAGGCGCAGCAACGATTCTAATTGAGTTGGAACTGGCGCCGTTAATCGCGGATCAGGCCGCATTTGGCCGTACGCCGCGAATACGGCTGCCCCCAACACTACCGGCAACAATCGTATTTGCATTGCGATTCACTCCCGGGAAAAAAGAAAAACCGGATGCCGGAAAAACCAGGGTTCTTCGGGCACACGTATCCCTGTGAAAGTGAATCAAATGAGCAGTACGGCGGATAAATGGCGGGGGGGTGAATATATTTGCGGACTGTTTTCGCGCGAATATCTGCCCGGCAGCCACCTGGAACCGGTCAGTTGAGGAATGACGCCGCCCGGATTGAGGTTGGCGCTGGCGGCCGGATTCACGGGGTTTCCATTGTAAAATGCCCGCCAGGGGTGGACTGGCATCCGGCGGCAGCTTGACTGACAGGAGCCATACTCATGCATGCAGGTACCCCGCATGTTCCGGCAGCAGGCCGCTGGCGAACCCGGTTGACTCATGAGGGCCAGACAGTTGGCCGCTGGCGCGCCCAGCGCCAATGTGACCGCCAAGACTAAAATGTTGGCCCAGATGCGCACGAGTATAGTATGCGGAATCCAGGCCGGGCAGGTCAAATAAGTATCGGCATGCATTCGCCGGCAATTTGGTGAATGCTCCAGAATATGCCCGTTCTATAATTGATATTCTTTCCTTCCGGCACTCTGATGAACCATATTTCTTTTTGTTTTCCCGTCCGCACCCGCAGATTTTTGTGTTTGGCAGCTCTGTCTGCTGTGCTGTGTCCGGCGCTGTGGGCGCAGGCAGTGGGCGGCGCCACGCCCGACCATCGCTTCGGCAGGCCGCACCGCTGGCAATGGCCGCCCAGCCCGGCTTATCACGTTTTGAACTATAAACTGCGGCTGCGGTTTCATCCCCGGCGGGGCGAAGTGCTGGGCAGGGAAACCATCACCCTGGTTCCCTTTCATAACCATTTCCAGAGTTTTTATCTGAACAGCGTGGGGCTGGCGATTGACGGTGTATCCCTGACCGCGGTGGGCGAGGCCAGCCGCGCGCCTTCAGCCGATGCGCCGGCCATTACGGAACCTCTGCGCCAGCTCCCGTCACCCCAGACCCTCGATTTCAGCCTGGCGCCGCGGCGGTTGAATATCCGCCTGCCGCGCGCCTATCTGGCGGGCAGCCGGTTGCGGCTGCAAATTATCTATCATGGCTTTCCCAAGGCTGGTCTGACATTCATCAATCCCAGCCGCTATTATCCTCATCGCCCGGCCGAGATCTGGTCGCAGGGCGAAAGCATATTTAACCGAAACTGGTTTCCCTGCTGGGATTACCCCAACGACAAGGCCACCAGCGAAACCATCACCACGGTCCCGGCGGGACAGATCGTGGTCTCCAACGGTCACCTGGCCAGCGTGAAAAAGCACGCGGGCGAGGCGACCTATGACTGGGTGGAATCGGTGCCGCACAGCTCCTATTTGATATCCATCGCGGTTGGCCCCTGGGCAGAGTTCACCCAATACCTGCCGGAACCGGATGGCAAACCCCTGCCGGTCGAAACTTTTGTGCCTCGATATGTGAGTCGCGCCCGCGCCATGCGCTCCTTCGGCCTTACACCCGACATGATTGCGTGGTATCAGCAGGAAACCGGCATCCGTTATCCGTACGGCAAATATGCCCAGACGGCGGTGCATAACTTTACCGAAGGCGGCATGGAAAACATCAGCGCCACGACCCAGACGGAATGGACACTGCATTCGCGCCGTGCCGGCCTTGATACCAGCAGCCAGAGCCTGGTGGCGCATGAACTGGCGCACCAGTGGTTTGGCGATCTGGTGACGACGCGCGATTGGGCCAGCATCTGGCTCAACGAAGGCTTCGCGTCTTTTATGGACGCAACGTATACCCAGCATCACAACGGTGAAAATGCCTACCGCTGGGCGATCTATCAGGACCAGAAACAGGCACAGTCCGAGGATCTGCATCAGTACCTGCGCCCGATTGTGGACGATCACTACCGCTATCCCGAACAGGTTTTTGACGCCGCGACCTACCTGAAAGGCGCTTCCATTCTGGATATGCTGCGCAACGTGCTGGGAGACCGTCTGTTCTGGCTATCGCTGCATCAGTATTTGGTAATACACCGCACCGGCGTCGTCGGCATCCACGATCTGATGGCGGCGATCCGCCAGGCCTCGGGCGAAAATCTGGACTGGTTTTTTCATGAATGGCTCTACCGCGGCGGCATGCCCCATTATGTCGTTCAAGCCCGCTGGGACGCGGCGCACAAGCAGGAAATCGTCAATGTGATGCAGACACAGACCCGCGACTCGGTGCAGCCATTGTTCCGCATGCCGGTCGAGCTGGCGTTTTACGGCACGGAGCGCCAGGCCATACAACGGCGGGTGATGTTGGCCGCGGTGCGCCGGCAGAGCTTTGCCATTCCTCTGGCTTTCAAGCCGCGCATCGTGGATTTTGACCCCGACGACATTATTGATAAACAGCTTACGTTTGCAAAAACCCCTGCCGAATTGATCCGGCAGGTTGTGCTTGATCCGGCCATGATGAGCCGTTACTGGGCGGTGCGTCAACTGGCCAGATGGCCGCCCACGCCTCAGATCACCGCTGCTCTGGCAACCGAATTGGCTCATGACAACTACTGGACGGTGCGGGCGGCGGCCGTGCAAGGGCTGAAAAAATCCCTGGCCAATTCTCAAACTCAGGCGGCGGCGCAAGCGGCATTGCTGCAAGCATTGGCCTCAGCTCATGCGCAGCCGCGCAGCGCGGTAAGGGCCGCGGCGGCTGCGGCTCTGGCCGCGGTGGCCAGCCGGCCGGATGTATTTGCCGCATTGCGGCAGGCATTCCAGCAGGACCCCAGCTATGCGGTTGAGGGCGCGGCCGCGGTCAGTCTGGCCGCAGGCAATTCTTCTCAGGCCTATCCCCTGATCGCTCGCGCATTGGCGATGGCTCATGCCGTGCATCAGATTCGCGGCCTCGAAATCGCTCTCGGCCGCTGCCATAATCCACAAGCCGCGGCCACACTGCTCAAACTGACGCAGCCCGGCACCCAGATGCTGGAACGGCTCATCGCGCTGTATCTGCTGCCCAGCCAGGCCCCGCTGCTGAGCCGGCAAAAGGCTCAGATCGCGCAGACCATTCAGGCGGCGCTCGACGCGCATTTTCCCATTTTAAAAGAAGTGGGAATGCAGGTAGCGGCCGGCCTGCATGATACGAGTGTGATTCCGCAGCTGCAGGACGATGCCCGCAATTTGCCCACCCCCAATCAGCGCCATGCGGCCCGCAGCGCCTTGCGCAGGCTGATCGGGCCTTCGGCGGGCGAAAAGGCGCATGCGGCGCGCCGGATCCAGCGCCTGCAACAGCATATCGAGCGCTTGCGGCGTCAACAGCAGGCCTGGAAGAAAATCGCATAAACGGTAACGGCGCGAGTTCTCCTGACGTACTTAGAATGGTCCCTGCTCTGTGGACACATCCACGATTGCGCGGGTGATAATAATTGCAGCATGGAATTTTTCCGTCTCCATTCCATTCGCATCACCGGACCGGTGCTGGGTCTGGCCCTCAGCATGGCGCTGGCGGGCTGCGGCTTGAAATCCACCGCCCATGCGGCCCCGGCCGGCGCCGTTCCACCCGGCGCGGCAGTCTTGCGCCAGGGCCGTTTGCGGCCGTTTTCACTGCGCTTTAACGGCAAAATTGAGCCGGTCACCGCTCGCACCCTGCGCATGCCCCGTATCTATGGCCAGTACGGACCGCAGACCCTGATCTCCATTGCTCCCAATGGAAGCCTGGTGCATAAGGGCGAAGTCGTGGCGGAATTTGACCGCACCGCCGAGATCGAGGCGGCCCGCGAGAATGAAGCGACCTATCAGGATCTGGCGCATCAGGTCGCGGAGCAGATTGCCACCAATCAGAAAGATGCGGAGACCAACCTTGCTTTATTGAAGCAGGCTGAAGCCGCGGCCGCGGATGCCCGGCTGGAATTGCGCCAGGCGCCGATCCTGAGCCGCATTCAGGTCGGCATCGATCAAGCCAATCTGGCCGATGCCCTGGCCCAGGTGAAAGATCAGAAAAAAATTAATCAATTGAAGGCGCAGGCTGACCAGGGCACGCTCGACTCGCTCATTGCCCAGCGTGATTGGCAGAAACTGCAATGGCAGCGGGCGGTAGGAAATCTTCATTTGCTGAGATTGCGCTCGCCGATGAATGGCTATGTGGCGCTGAAGACGATTTTCCTGAATGGCACCCTCGCGCATCCGCAATCGGGAGATCAGATTTTTCCCCGCCGCCCATTGCTGCGTATTTTCGATCCTCAGCACATGGAAGTGGACACTACGGTGAATGGCAGCGATCTGGGCCGGCTGGTGATGGGCATGCCGGCGATGGTCATTATGGATGCCTTTCCCAACTATGCCTTTCAGTCCCGGCTGGTCAGTATTTCCCCTATCGCGGCGGTATCCATGGGGACTCCGGTGCGGAACTTCAGCGCCGAGTTCATGCTGCTGCCCCAGCCCTGCCGGGTGCGCGCGCGGGCCGGCGTCCATGCCAAGCGCGGCTGCCCGGCCTTGATGCCCGACCTGACCACGGCCGTGCAGATTCAAGCGCCTCCGCCCGCACCCGGAATTCTGGCCCCGCGGCTGGCGCTGAGCTTTCACCATGGCCGCGCCTGGGTGACACCCTTCACCGGTTCTCCCATTGCCGTGCGAGTGCTGGGTTACGACAACCGGAATGCGGAAATCACAGGTCCGGTGCATCCGGGGGAGCGGGTGAAAACCGGATTTGTGCTGAGCGAAAAATCAGAGCCCTGATATCACACAGCATGCATTTTTGTCGAATTTGAACTGCATTGTAACCATGAGCGCCGCACCCCAACCCGAATTTGAAGTCATCCCCGGTCACGCCCGCCGCCGCTGGAAGCCCTGGGCCTGGTCGGGCGCCGCTGTGGTTTTGGCCGGACTATGGTTATGGGCCGGGCAAGCCAACTGGGGTTCGGCGGCCACCCACCCGATCACGCTGGGCAAAGCCCAGGTTGGACCGTTTCAAGTGCTGGTGCGGGTGGATGGACAGGTAGCGGCGGCCCGGGAAGCGCTGTTGAAAGCCCCGCGTCATGTCCCCAGCCTGCAGATTGTGTATCTTGCCCCGGCCGGCAGCAAAGTTAAAAAAGGACAGGTTGTAGTGCGCTTTGATCCCACCGGTGCGGAAGCCCAGTTGCGCTCGCAACTCGCCGCCCTTCATCAGGCTCAGGCGGCGGTGCGGCAAGCCCAGGCACAGCAGGAAATTACCGTTCATCAGGATGCCATGACCCTGGCCGCGGCGCAGGAAGCTGTGGCCCAGGCGAAATTGCAGGTCAAACAGGAGGCGATCCTGAGCGCCATACAGGGCGCGGAAGCGCGCGTGGCTCTGGGGCTGACTGAACAGCAGTACAAAGTGGATCAGGCCGGGGCCAGACTGGATCAAGCCAAAGATGCGGCCCAGATCGCTTCCTTACAGCGCAAGCTTGACAAGGCGCAATATGAATATGATTTAACCGCCCGGCAGTTGAGCAAAATGACCGTGCGGGCGCCTGTGAATGGGCGTGTGGCCTATCGCATGAATATGTCGCAGGGCTGGATGAACGCCATGCCCTTCAAAATCGGGGATCAGGTATGGCCGGGAGGGGTGATCGGCTCGATTCCGGAAAGCCGGTCGCTTGGACTGGAAGGCCAGATGAGTGAAGATGATCGCGGCCAGGTGCGCGTGGGCGACGCGGTCATGGTCCGCATTCCCGCGCTTCCCGACCGGCAATTTAACGGCAAGCTCATGCGCATCTCGCTGCTCACCGAAACCACCTTTGCCGGAAACTGGCCGCCGCAGCGTAAATTTCACGCCTTTGCCCAATTGGACAGCCGTGACCCGCGCCTGCGCGCGGGCATGAACGGAATCATGGATATCGTGGTCCGGCGTTTGGCGCGTACCGTGCACGTGCCGGCTCAGGCGGTCTTCATTTATCAGGGCAAATCGGTGGTGTATGTGCCGCACGGCGGAAAATATCAGGCCGTGCCGGTCACGATTTTAGCGCGCAATCCCGATGCTGTGGCGATCAGCGGTCTGGCAGCCGGAACCATGGTCGCGCTGGCGCGGCCGCAGACCGCGGCCATCGCAGGAGGCGGAAGATGATCTCCCGTTCGCGCCGCTTCTGGGGCATGCTCGCCAGCTTGCTCATACTCGCCGCCGGGGTCTTGCTGTGGGCCAGGCGTAGTCCGCAAAAAACCATCAGTCAGATCCCGCTCACTCAAGTCCAGCTCGGTACCGTGATCGCCCGTATGCATGCCCGGGGGTTCGTCAAAGGCATGAACAGCGACCGGCTGATGGCTCCCATGATCGGCGGTGGCGGACTGAATCTGATTCAGATCCCCACCGACGGCACTCCCGTCCGGGCCGGTCAGGTCGTCGTGCGTTTTGATCCCACCGCGCAGGAGTACAACCTGCAGCAGGCCGAATCGCAGCTTGCCCAGGCCAGGGCGATGCTGCAATCGGCCCAGGCAACCGCCCGGGCGCAATTGCTGGCCGATCAATTCTCCCTGGTTCATGCCCGCTATAATGTGGTGCGCGCCAAACTGAACGTCGAAGAAAACCCCATCCTGCCGGCCATTCAGGCGCAGGAAAACAATCTGGCGCTGGCTGCGGCTCAAACCGCGCTGCTGCAAACTGAACGCAACATCGCCAGCGATGAAGCCAGCAATCAGGCGCAGGTGGCGATTGAGCAAGCCGCCGAAACTACCGCCCGGGTGCAGATCGAGCTGGCCCGGCGCAATATTGCGCGCATGACCCTGCGCGCCTCCACCAGCGGCTATGTCGCGGTGATGCCCAATCCCTGGGGGACATTCTACAGCGGCGCTGGTACAGTGATCCCCGAATTCCAGGTGGGCGATCCGGTGCGGCCCGGCAGTACTGTGGCCGAATTGCCGGATCTGGTGCACGAGCAGATTTCCGTGGATATCGACGAAACCCAGGCCGGCAGCATCTCCATCGGTCAACCGGCGCGGATCACGGTTTCGGCTTTCCCCGGCTGGATTTTTCACGGTCAGATCAGTCAGGTCGGCGGCGTACAGGGCCCTCCCTGGAATCGCCAGACCACCTGCCTGGTCAGCCTGCCGCCCACCCGCGCTCATCTGCGGCCCGGCATGAGCGCGCGCCTGGTCATCACCACCGGTGCCGTACAACACACTGCCTGGCTGCCTACCCAGGCAGTGTTTACCAGAGGCAAGCGCAGCTATGTGTATGTGCCGCAGGATGGCAAATTCGTCGAACACAATGTGCGGATTCGCTTGCGCGGCGAAACGCAGGTAGCGATCACCGGACTGTCCCCCGGTCAAAGCGTAGCCCTGGTGAACCCGACCGTGCGCAAACCACAGCGGGCCGCCAAACTGCCGCGGAGCGGCCCGGCGTTGCCGGGACGTCGCAGCCGGAAATGAAGCAAACGCCTGAGAAAGCCAAGGGATGGAGTTGGGCCCGCGCCGGGATGCGTTAGCCGGGCTCCTGTGTGAACGAAATTCATGAGTGCATTGGCCCAGACAACCCCCGCTGTCCCACCCCCGCCGCGCCATCGCGGCGGCTGGACGGCCATGGCCAGCGATCTGGTCCTGGCCTTTGACAATTTACGGGCTCAAAAGACCCGTACCCTGCTTACCGCGCTCGGCATCATCTTCGGCGTGGGCGCCGTCATCGGCATGCTGGCCATCGCCTCGGGCGCCAAGCGGGAATCTTTGGCCCTGATTGAGCAGCTCGGGGTGCGCAACCTGATGATTGAGTCGCGGCCGGCGGCCAGCCAGCAGGATTTGCAGCAGCGGCGCCGCATTTCGCACGGCTTGGATGAAAGCGATCTGCGCGTGCTCCAGGCCAATGTGCAGGGCATCTCCTGGATTTCTCCGCGGCGGGTTGTTTCACTCACCAGCGTGCTGCCCCGGCCGGCCCACCAGAAGCCGCAACTCTATGGCGTGTGGCCCTCGTTTGCCGCCATCCATCATTTTCAAATGAAGCAAGGGAGGTTTTTTGATGCCCTGGACGACGCCTCGGGCGCCGGCGTGTGTGTGCTAGGCGAAGACGCCAAGGTCAACCTGCTGGGCTACGGCCCCGCGGTCGGTCGTTATGTCAAGCTGGATGATGTCTGGCTGCGGGTGGTGGGCGTGCTGGGGCCGCTGGCCGGCGGCAGTGGCCAGTCGGTGCCCGGCGCCCCGGCCGAAGACTGGAACAATATCGTCTATGCACCGTTGAAAACAGTGCGGCAGCGATTCTGGAATAGCGAGATGGAATTACATGATCCGCTGGATGGAATTGACCTCAGCTTGGCAAAGGGCGTGGATAGTATCGCAACTTCGAAAATCGTCAACGCCATTCTCAACTCCACTCACCATCGCGCCGGCGATTTCCGCGTGATCGTACCCGCCGACCTGCTGGCCCAGCAGCAGCGCACCCAGCGCATTTTCACCCTGGTCATGGTCGCCATCGCCGCCATTTCGCTGATTGTCGGCGGCATCGGAATCATGAATATCGTGCTCGCCACGGTCATGGAGCGCACCCACGAAATTGGCGTGCGGCGGGCC
Organism: Acidobacteriota bacterium; assembly: GCA_021818645.1. Classification (GTDB taxonomy): domain Bacteria; phylum Acidobacteriota; class Terriglobia; order Terriglobales; family SCQP01; genus JAKAZV01. The sequence continues at coordinate 10,339 of JAKATS010000148.1, forward strand.
ACCGGGGCGCGCCGAGCCGATATTACGCGGCAATTTCTGGCGGAATCGGTATTGATCTCGGCCGCCGGCGGGATTATTGGCATTGGTTTTGGCTATTTACTGGCCTGGCTGATCGCGCGGGGCGCCCACTGGAGCACCATCGTCACCCCCGCCAGTGTGTTAATCGCCTTCGCGGTTTCGGTGGCGGTGGGAGTGGTCTTCGGCATTTACCCCGCCCGCAAAGCGGCCCGGATTGATCCCATTGAAGCGCTGCGCTATGACTGAACTGAATCCAAAATTCATTATCCTTTTCCGCTCTTAAATTACCGATCATGCACAAACCGACTCGATTCTTCTGGCTTTTTATGGCTCTATTCGTTCTGGCGCTGGCGCGGCCGGCGGCGGCGCAATGGGCGGGGTTTATTACCGGTCAGGTCAATGTCCCTCATCCGGGTGTGCGGCCCGTGCGGGGCATTCAGGCGTTTATTCACAATGGCAAAATTGAGTTGAGCCTGCGGGATTTTTTGCGTTTGACCCTGGCCAACGACCCCTCGATTCAGATCACACAGCTATCGCCCGATACAGCGTTTGCCAGTGTATTTCACGCCCGTGCGCCCTTTGACCCCAATCTGTCGCTGAATTACGCGGCCACACGCAATATCTCGCCCGAATTCATCCAGACCAGCGGGGCCTCGACTCTCAATGAGCTGAATCAAACCAGCGGCATCAATTTCAGCCAGCTTCTGCCCACCGGTGAGACGATTTCGGCCGGCTTCAATGCCAATCGCGTCGCCACCAACAATCAGTATGCATTATTCAACCCCACCATCTCATCCGGCATTAACTTTTCCATCACCCAGCCGTTATGGCAAAACCGCGACAATCTGCTTTACCGCGCCCCGCTGAAACAGGCTGAAATCAGCGTGGCAATCGCCAAAGATCAGAGTTCATATCAGGTAGCCACACTGCTGGCGCAGGCAGCCGACGCGTATTGGACTGCGGCCGGTGCGCTGGGCAATGTGGGGGTGCAGCAGGCGGCTTTGAAACTGGCTCAGGGTTCGTATGATTTGAACCGCGAAATGCTGCATCTGGGCGCGCTGGCCAAACTGGATATCTATCAATCCGAAGCCCAGGTAGCCGCCGATAAAGTTCAGTTGGTGCAGGCCCAGTACGCCTATAAGGAATCGCTGGATGTGCTGCGCCGCTATATCGGCGCCGATTTGAGCCCCAGCCTGCGCCGGCTGCCGATAGTTCTGGAACAGGCGGCAACATCGGGCGGCATGGGCCGGGCCATGACTGCTGCCCGGGAAACCAGAGCCATTGCCTACGCACTGGCCCAGCGGCCGGAAATGCACGCCATCCGGCAGCAGCTCGCCAGCGACCGGCTGGGCATAGCCTCCGCTCATGAAGCCCTGGAACCCAGCCTGAATCTGACCGGCTTTTATGGCGGCAATGGATTAGGCGGCGATCAGGTAGGAGCCGGCGGCACAACCGGAGGGCTGGCTACTGCCTTGCGGCAGATGTGGGCCTTCAGCGCCCCTACCTATGGGTTCTCGTTAAAACTGGGTCTGCCCTTGCGAAACAGCAACGGCGCCGGCCAGCTCACCAATGCCCTGGTGGCCCGCACTCAGGATCGCTATGCCGCCCGGAGTGACCGTCAGGCGGTGATTGAAAGCGTCCGGCTGGCGGCCAAACAGCGGGAAATGGCGCGGCAGCAGATTTTGGCCGCTCGCATCGCGGTTCAACTGGCGCAAAAAAACGTCGCCGCCGAACAGGAAAAATATAAACTCGGCAGCATCACCATGTTTGAAGTGCTGCAGGCGCAGGTGTTGCTGAGCCAGGATCAAAGTTCGTTGTTGAGCGCCCACATAAATTATCAGCTCGCCCGCATCGCTTACCTGCTGGCCACCTGGAAACTGTTTCCGGCGATGGGGATTAAACTGAAAACGTAAAATCAGGAGCGGCGCATCATATTCTTTCGTCCGGCGCCCGCCACCGATGGGCCGGTTCACATGTCGAAAACCCGCTTCGCAATCACATTGCTGGCTGGCCTGGGCGCCCTCGATTCTCTTTACATGCTGGCCTATGAAGAGGGATGGATCCATTCCCTCACCTGCCCTTTTTTCGGCGAAGGCTGCAATCGGGTCGGCCGCTCGCGCCATGCCCGTCACTTTGGCGTGCCCAATGCGCTGGTCGGGGTTATGAGTTATTCATCCATGGCGGGACTGGCGCTAGCCCGGCCGCAATCTCCGATCTGGGATGCTCGGCGGCGGCGCATGCTGACCGCCATCAGTTTCGCAGCCGCAGCCGCTGGCATCTATTTAACCTGGGAACAGAAAACTAAAGTTCGGAATTGGTGTTTCTGGTGCCTGTCTTCGACCGCCATCAGCCTGGCGATAGTTCCTCTCGCGGGGCCACGCCTTTCCCGCGGGGAGTGAAGCAGGCGGCTAAACCCGGGTGACGATATGATGATATTTTGGGCCAAAGTCATGGAGAGAGTTGCTTAACTTACGAGCACTGAACCTGTCACAAAACCCTGATTGGCGTGACATGACACTACGATTGACGCCCTGCATATAGCCCGTGCCATATTTTTTATGCGCTGTCCAAAGTGAAAAAATATATCGGCCAGGTTTCCCGCATGCGGATAAAACAATTTTTGCGAAACGACACTTTTCTACTAGAGTTGGAAATATGAACTCGTCCCGCATCCTGGTGGTTGATGACGAAGTAAATGAGCGGCAAGGCTTGGCCGAACTGTTGTCCGCCTGGGGCTATCAGGTGGATACCGCGGCCGACGGCATGCAGGCATTGCAGCGCATTGGTCAGGAGCCGCCGCAGGCGGTGCTGACCGACATCCGCATGCCGCACATGGACAGACTAGAGCTGTTATCC
>JAKATS010000137.1 GCA_021818645.1 Acidobacteriota bacterium
CGCGGTTGCGCTGGGCGGCGCTGCTGATCTGCGCCGGCCTCATCGTTTTTCTGGCTACCCTGTTTTCCGTTCATCCGCTGTATTTCATCGCCTATGCCATGATCGGCTGCCCGCTGGTGTTGCTGGGCATGTTCTTTTACGTGGCAGCATTATGGGCGGAACGGAAAGAGAAACCGGCGCCCGATTCCGAGTAATACCGCGCCCGTCCCGCACCGGAGCGGGACTCGGAACGTGGGATTTTGTTTTCCGTGTGGCCCGCGCCAGCAGCTTTATGTTTGTGTGAGGGAACGTCCCTCGCCTGCGTTGTTGGCTTGCGTGGAGAAGACTTGGGATTTAAAAGGTATGTGAATGATGGCGAAGCGACGGCAACGCGGCGTTGCGAATTTGTCGCTTGGCTAGTGCTTCCGCAGCCGTACCCGCGCGTCCACCACCACAGCCCCCTGCGGGTGCACCATCACCGGGTTGCAATCCAGCTCGGCGATTTCCGGAAGATCTTCCGCCATAAAGCTGACCCTCACGATCAGATCCTGTAGCGATTCCACGTCCATCATGGGCGCGCCCCGAAAGCCCGTTAAGAGCGGATAGGTTCTGAGACTGCGCACCAGTTCGCCGGCTTCGTCATGGCTGACCGGCGTCAGACGCACCGCGACATCCTTGATGACTTCCACCGCGATGCCGCCGGCTCCGCACGCCAGAATGGGGCCAAACTGCGGATCATGTACAATGCCGACGATCATCTCCACCCCCGCCGGCGCCATGGCTTGCACCAGATAGCCCTTGGGAGTTTGGCCGTGCGCCTTCATGCTTGCGGCCATGGCCTCGACGGCTTCGCTCACGGCCGGTTCGCCGTGCAGATTCAGGCGCACGCCGCCGGCGTCGGTTTTATGCTGCACATCCGGGGCAATCGCTTTGATGGCCACCGGCGTTTTGAATGCTTGCGCCAGGCGGATCGCTTCGAGTTGATTCCCGGCCAGGCCCTGTCGCGGCGTGGCGATGCCGTAGCAGGCGAGCAGTTCATTGACCTCGTCCGGAGGCAATACTTCAACCTCCGCCGCCAGCGCCTGTTCAATCCGCGTACGTGCTGGCGTAACGCGCAAACCGGCTGGCCGGGTCGCGATCTCCGGCGCGCCCGGTTTCCATTCTGCATATTGGGTCGCTCGCCCCAGCGCCCGGGCCGCGCTTTCGGGAAAGCCATAGGAGGGTATCCGATTTTCTGGCTGTTGCAGCAGGCTGGGTACGCCTCGCGCGGACATGAAGACGCTCAAAATTGGTTTGGGCTGCGGCAGTTCCCGGGCCGCCTCCATGATCGCTCGGGCCACATCTTCGTCTCGAATGGCAAGGGGCGGTACAAAAATCACGATCAGGGCATCGAGCGAGGGATCGGAACCCATCAGTTCGATTACTTTTTTATAGTGCTCCGGCGGCGCTGACGCCACCATATCCACCGGGTTGCCGATGGCGGCATGGGCGGGCAGGAAACCGCGCATCACGTGCGCCAGGTCCGGGTTCAGCTCGGGAATCTCCAATCCTTCGGCGGAGCAGGCATCGGCGCAGAGAATGCCGGGCCCGCCGGCGTTGGTGATAATGCCGACACGCCGCCCCGCGGGCAGCGGCTGGCTGCTCAACAGCGTGGCCAGATCGAACATCTCCTCCAGCGTATCGGTGCGAATCACGCCGGTCTGCCGGAACAGCGCGTCCACCATGCGATCCGTTCCCGCCAGCAGAGCGCCGGTGTGGGAAAAGGTCGCGCGGGCGCCCGCCTGGGTGCGGCCGCTTTTGATCGCGACAATCGGTTTGGATCGCGAAATGCGCCGGGCGATCTGCCGGAATTTGCCCGGATTTCCAAATGACTCAAGGTACATCAGAATGACATCGGTCGCCGGATCGTTTTCCCAGTATTGCAGCAGATCGTTGCCCGAAACATCCGCCTTATTGCCAATGGATACAAAGCTCGAAAGCCCGAGCCCCAGCCGTTGCGCATATTCGAATATGGCCAGGCCCAGGGCGCCGCTCTGGGTATAAAAGCCGACATTGCCCTTAGGCGGCAATTGCGGCGCGAAGGTGGCGTTCAGGCGTATGTCGGGGTGGGTGTTGATAATCCCCATGCAGTTGGGGCCGACTAGACGGACGCCCGATTGCCGGCACAGCACGGCCAGGTCGTCCTGCCGCGCTTTGCCTGCCGCGCCTGTCTCGCCGAAGCCGGAGGAGATCACCAGCAACCCGCGCGCCCCCCGCGCGATACACGCGCGTGCGGCCTCCATGACCTCCGCGGCGGGAACCACGATCACCGCCAGATCAACCGCTGCGGGCAGATCCCGCGCGCTGGCATACGCCGCAATGGATTGCACCACCGGCGAGTTCGGGTTCACCGGATAGACCGGCCCTTGGAAGCCAAAGCTCAGCAGGTTATGAAAAATTTCCCCGCTGATGCCTCTGCGTTTGCGGGACGCGCCGATCACCGCAACAGAGCGCGGCCGGAGCAGTGGCTGCAGACTGCCGGCGTCCCGCTTTCCTTTCCGCTTGGCTTGAGAAATCGCCGCTTCGTTGGCCGCGAATTCCGTGATGTGCGGCTGCATGATAGTGCCTGGCATACCGGTATTGATTGCACGCGGCGTACCATACCAGCCCCGTGCATAATCCCGATAATGCATTGGCCTGTATCGCAATGGTCTTGCGCCGGTAAGCAGTCGTCGAATGTAATGATTTCGCCGGAGCGCTGAATTCTCTTGGTTGATCATTGCGCGCTATCACCCAGTCGCCATTTTGTCGAAAGCGCCATTACACCCAGCAGGCTCGGAACTTAGTCCTCGTGACGTGAGACTTAGCTTTTTGCATGGCCTGCTCAAGCGCAGTTTGCTTGAGTGGGTGGGTCCCCATCCCGCCTTGCAGGATGGGGTGCATCGCCATGGTCCTTCTTTTTATCTTTACTCTTTTTAGCGAATAAGAATTTGTTTGCATGGTCCGCTTAAGCTGCTTTTTGCTTTTGTAGGTGGGGCGGATAGCCACGGCCCTTTCTTTTGAATCAAGGTATTTGGCGCGCCGGACTTCGGGTGCCTCACTCAATCCGTGATGCCGCTCACACCCTCCCTTGCGCCCCTCATGCTGCTTCATGTTGCAAGTCATGTTGCCCATGTCCGTGCGCCGGATAAGGTGGACTTGCGGCTGGAAAACGTAGCCGCAATTTTTCCGTGAGGTGAATCCTGATGCCTATAAACCCGCGGTTGCGCTTGTGGACCGGCCTGCTGGTGCTGGGCCTGGGAACGGCTGCCTGGGCTGTGCCCAGTTATTCCCGCCAGACCGGTTTTCCCTGCAGCACCTGTCACACCACCCCGCCGGAACTGACGGCTTTCGGACGCCAGTTCAAACTCAACGGATACACGCTCAGCAACATGCGCCGGATCAAAGCCCCAGGCCAGGGTAACGCCTCCGGCCTCGAGTTGGATCAATTCTTGCCCCTCTCTGTGATGTTTCAGATCTCTGACACGCTCACCCGCACAGCTCAGCCAGGAACGCAAAATGCAAATGCCGAATTTCCCCAGCAGATGAGCCTTTTCCTCGCCGGCGCATGGTCTTCGCATGCCGGCAGTTTCATGCAGGTCACCTATGCCGGTGCGGCCGACCATTTCAGCATGGATAACACCGATATCCGGATTGCCAACCATACCAAACTGGCCGGCAGGTCGCTGGTGTATGGGCTCGACTTCAACAACAATCCAACCGTCGAGGACCTGTGGAATTCCACCCCCGCCTGGGGCTTTCCCTGGATCTCCTCCGACTCCGCTCCTTCTCCTATCACCTCCACATTGATTGACGGAGGCCTTGCTCAGGACGTGGCCGGAGTGGGCGTCTACGGCATGTACGATAACCATCTCTATCTCGATCTGACCGAGTATCGCTCCTTCCATCTGGGGGGCGCTGAACCGCCCAATGGCGTGGGCTTCGGCATCAATATTCATGGCGTTGCGCCTTATGCCCGCCTGGCCTGGCAGCAGCAGTTTGGCTCGAACACCATGCTCGAGGTGGGCGGCTATGGTATGTACGCGCGCAGTTATCCCAACGCCATTTCCGGACTACAGGACACCTACCGCGACATCGCCGCGGATTTCACCTTCGATCAGCAGTTGGGCGCCAACCAGCTTTCGATTTATGGAACTGCGATTCATGAGCATACCGATCTGGACGCCAGCCTGGCCCTCGCCGCCGCCGGGCTGAGTCGGCATCAGCTCAACACCGCCCGCATCAACGCCACCTATCATCTGGGTGATCGTTATTCGTTTACCGGCGGCGTGTTCACCGACTCCGGCACCAGCGACGCCACGCTGTTCGCGCCCGCCGCGGTCTCAGGCAGCGCCAGCGGCAGCCCGCAAAGCAATGGCTATATCCTGCAGGCCGGCTATTGGCCGTGGCAGAACATTAACTTCACCCTCCAGTACGCCGGCTACTGGAAATTCAACGGTGCCAGCACCAACTACGACGGCGCCGGCCGCAATGCCGCCGACAACAACACTGTGTATCTGGCGGCCTGGTTCATTTTTTAGGCCGCTGAAAGTTCCGGCCGTGCGCTCTGAATTCCTCCCGCGCGCGCCCGGAGCTCCCGTCGCGCGCGGCGGGATGAGGAGGCAGGCAGCAGCCCTTGGGGATAACGATTCTGGGATTTCGTAAGATGCTCCAATCCATTACGCGCTGGAAATATCTGCTTTTGAGTTTGCTGCTGGCCGGGCTGGGAACGGCCTGGCCCCGGCTTACTCACCCCACGCCCGTGCAGCCCCTGGCTTTCCCTCATAGTCTGCATCTGCAGGCGGGGCTGCATTGCACCGACTGTCACCGCTATCCGGCCCAGGCCGCCTCCGCCGGACTACCCGGTGTTCAGGAATGCGCTCTGTGTCATGCCCGTCTGCGGACGCAGACTCCCCTGGTGCGCCAGGCGCTGGCCTATGCCCGGCGCGGCGCCGAAATTCCCTGGCGCCCCGTCTATCGTTTTTCCGCTTCGGCGCACGTGCGCTTTCCGCACAACATGCATATCGCCGCCGGCTTTGCCTGCTCCACCTGCCATGGCGATCTGCGGAAAGAGACAACCGCGCATCTCTTGAAACCTTTGAATATGGGCGTCTGCATCACCTGTCATCGCCAATATGGCGCCAGCACCGAATGCCAGAACTGTCATTACTAAGGCTGCAAAGCCGGAACCCGGGAGAAAAACCCTGATTTATGAACCAATGGGGAAAATGCAAACGGCGTGACTTCGTCAAGCTCACCCTGGCTGGTTCGGCGGGCGCCGCCGCCGCTACCACCGCCTGTCATACTGCCGGCCGTGAGTTGGCGCCGCTGCTGTTTCCTGAGGAACAGATTCCCGCCGGCGTGGCTTATTGGTCGCGCGGGCTGTGCCGCCAGTGTGATGCCGGCTGCGGCGTACTGGTCAAGCGCATGCAGGCCATCGTGCCGCTGAGCATCAGGCATCAGGCGGTTCGCCAGGCGCGGCTGGTGGCCAAAAAACTCGAAGGTAATCCGGACCATCCGCTCAACCGGGGCGGACTTTGCGCCCGCGGCCAGGCGGCGCTCGAAGCGCTCTATCATCCTCTGCGGCTGGTCGCGCCGGCCTCGCGCGCGAACGCCGGCGCGCCTTTGCAGCCGCTGTCCTGGAACGCCGCGCTGGCCGGGTTGCAGCGTCAGTTATCCGCTGCCCGTCCCGGGGAAATCGCCTGGCTCGGCCGTCCGCTGCGCGGCACCGAAGCCGGACGGGTTGCCTCTTTTCTATCGTCACTTGCCGCGCGTTGGTGGGTGTACCAGGCCTTGCCGGCGCCGCGCGCTGAAGATGACGCGGCGCGTCTGGAGCGCCTGGGCGAAGCCGATTGCCTGCTTTCATTCGCCAATTTTCTCGAAGCCTGGCCCGGCCAGGCGGGCGCGACCCGCGCCTATGCCCGCTTCCGGCGCCAGCCGCAGAGTTATTTCCTGCAAGCTGAGCCGCGGCTCTCGCTGACCGCATCCAATGCCGATGACTGGGCCGCCTTGCGTCCCGGCAGTGAAGGAATTTTTGCCCTGGCCGTGGCGGCGCGCTGGCTTGAGCTTCGCGCCGGCGCCGCTGCCGTGCCGGCCTGGTTGCGCGCCTATGCCCGGACCGCCGCCCGGCGCTGCGATTTGCCGGCCGCGCAGATCACTTCCATTGCCCGGAAACTCGCCCGCGCGCGGCGGCCTCTGGTGCTCGGCGGACCCAGCGCCTACGCCTGCGAACATGCCGCCTTCCAGGTGGAAGCCATACATTTTCTGGCCCATCAGGCCGATCTTGTGTCCGGCATCGCACCGCCGGCGCCGCCCTCACCCGCGCCCCAGGGCGCGCCCGCCTTCACACCGCAGCTATTTGCCGGCCCGGTCACGCCGATACCGCGGGTGCTCATCGTGCATGACGTCAACCCGCTGTTTTCCGCCCCCGTCGCCTGGAATTTGGATTCATGGCTGCGCGCCATTCCCTGCGTCGTCGTGCTAGGCACGATGCCGGATGAAACCGCGGCCGTAGCGCATCAGCTCCTGCCACTTTCGACCACGCTGGAAAGTTGGGCCGACGACGAGCGCTTCACCGCTCAAGGCGAGCTGATTGCCACTCTCAATCCGCCCGCCATGCGGCCGATGCATGATACCCGCTCGCTGCTGGATATTCTGGCCCAACTGGTGCCGGCGTCCAGCGCGCGCGCCCTCCCGGCCGTCGCGCTGGCCGGGCAGTCCGCGCCTGACCCCGGGTTGGCGGCCATTCGCACGCACTGGCGGGGCTTGCAGCGTCGTTATGCGCCGCATCTGAATTTCGAAGCGTTCTGGCGCGGCGCACTTGAACGGGGTGGGTTCTGGACGGCTTCCTCGGCGGCAGCTTCTCCCGCCTCGGACGTCTCTGCTACCGCCGGCTTACGCGCGCGCCCTCGGCCGCCGCGTCCATGGTCGCGGCCGCCCGTCTCGCCTCCTGCCTGGGCCCAACCCTCGCCCGCTACGCCGACGGGTGAATACCCGTACTACCTGCACCTGTATGAATCCTCGTTGATGGGCGACGGCTCCGGCAGTTGGCTCACCTGGCTGCAGGAGCTGCCCGATCCCACCACCTCGGCCATGTGGTGCAACTGGGTCGAGCTGCATCCCCGCCTCGCTGCCCGTCTGGGATTGCGGCAAGGGGACGGGGTCTGGGTGGAAACCACGGCCGGAAAAATCGAGTTGCCGGTGTTTCTGTATCCCGGCCTGCGGCCCGATACCGCCGCCATCCCTACCGGCCAGGGTCACTCCGCCGGCCAGGCCGTCACCAACCGCGGCGCCAATCCTTTCCGGCTGCTCTCCGGCCGCCGCGATCCGGAAACCGGCGCGCTCGCCTGGCAGGCCGATCCGGTTCGCCTCACTCCTTCCGGGCGCCGGCTGCCGCTGCCGTTATTCGGCCGCAGCCTGCATGCCCGCGTTCATCCTCGCTGAGGTCATGACTTATGCTCAACTCCGACTCTTCAACCAATGTCCGGCCGCGCTGGGCCATGATCGTTGATTTGAATGCCTGCACTGGCTGCTCGGCCTGCGTAGTTGCCTGCCGCGCTGAGAACAACATTCCCATCACCGGGCCCGATGAAGCCGCCTACAACGGAACCATCCAGTGGATGCGCATCGAGCGCAACTGGAAAGGCCGGGACCGCGATTTCCGGGTGGAAAACCGCCCCGTCAACTGCCAGCAGTGTGATGATGCGCCGTGCGAGCCGGTCTGTCCGGTCCTGGCCACCTATACCAATGCCGAAGGCGTCAGCGTGCAGGTGTACAACCGCTGTGTCGGCACCCGCTATTGCGGACTCAACTGCCCCTATCAGGCGCGCTTTTTCAACTGGTTTGATTACGCCTGGCCGTCTCCGCTGGATGTGCAGCTCAATCCCGATGTCAGCATCCGGACCCGCGGCATCATGGAAAAATGCAGCTTCTGCATTCAGCGCATCAATGCCGCAGAGCGCCAGGCGGAGCGCGAAAAACGCCCGCTGCAGGCTGACGAAATTCAGCCCGCCTGCGCTCAGTCCTGCCCGGCCCAGGCGCTGATCTTTGGCGATATTCACCAGCCCGGCGGCCGCTTCAGCCAGGCCTGGAAAGATCCCGGACTGGAAACGCTGCTGCCGGAGGTGGGCACCCGGCCCAAAGTGCGTTACGCGCGGCGCGTTGCAACGCCGCGCAGCGTGCTGGCCGCGGCCCCGGAAACTCCCGTCGCGGAGGTGGAAGCATGAGCGCCGTGATCTCCCCTGCCCCGCACGTCTCGGGCGTTAAAACCGCAGCCGATGCGCTGCTGCAGCCCATGCGGTACACCAGCCGGGCTTACCGCCGCATGACATTGCTGCTGCTCATGGTGATCGGCTGGGCCATGTTCTGCTTCATCTATCAGGCCATGGTCGGCCTGGGCGTCACCGGCCTGCGCCGTCCCGTTTTCTGGGGCTTCTTCATCACCGATTTTGTCTTCTGGATCGGCATCAGCCACGCCGGCACGCTGATTTCCGCCATCCTGCGCCTCACCAACGCAACCTGGCGCTATCCCGTCACCCGGGCCGCCGAGGCGATTACCGTCTTCGCGCTGATGATCGGCGGCCTGTTTCCCATGGTTCATCTCGGCCGCCCCTGGTTCTTTTACTGGCTGGCGCCCTATCCCACCGAGCGCATGATCTGGCCCAATTTCCGCTCGCCGCTGGAATGGGATTTCTTCGCCATCTCCACCTACCTCACCGCCAGCACGCTGTATCTATATTTGCCCATGCTGCCCGATCTGGCGCTGGCGCGCGATCGCAGCCGCGGTTGGCGGCATCGTCTCTACCGCTTTCTGTCCATGAGCTGGCAGGGCACCCAGGTTCAATGGCGCCGGCTTGAATTGGCCATTCAGCTCATGGCCGCCGTAGTCATCGGCATCGCCGTCTCCGTGCATACCATCGTGAGCTGGGATTTCGCCATGTCGGTCGTGCCCAGTTGGCATTCGACCATCTTCGGTCCCTATTTTGTCGCCGGCGCGATTTTCAGCGGCATCGCCGCCCTGATCGTAATCATGGCCATTTTGCGCCGCGTCTATCACCTCGAAGCCTATCTTCAACCCAAACATTTTTCTAATCTCGGTAAATTACTGCTCACCATGACACTGCTCTGGGGTTATTTCGTGACCGCTGAAATGATCACCACTTGGTACGGCAATCTGCCCGACGAGATGGGCACGTTCTGGAGCAAGGTCAGCGGGCACTATGCCTGGCTGTTCTGGACGATGGTGCTGTGCAATTTCATCATTCCCTTTCCCCTGCTGGCCATCCGGAAACTGCGCACCATCGGCGGCACGGTCATCGCATCATGCACCATTCTGGTGGGCATGTGGCTCGAGCGCTTCATTATCGTTGTGCCCGGCGCCGCCAGCCAGCGGCTCAGTTTCAACCGCTGGTATGGTTATTACCCCCACTGGACCGAGATCAGCATTTCGCTCGCCACGTTATGCGCCATGACGCTGCTGTACATGCTCTTCACCAAGGTTTTTCCCATCATTTCGATCTGGGAACTGGGCGCCACCAAGCATTCTGCTCCGGCGGCGGTGGAGGAATAACCATGAAATCAGCCACGATTGAGGTCAGCCTGCGCCTGCCCTGCGAGGGAGAGAATGCCGCCGATCTGCCCGCCATGGTCGAGTTGCTTCGGCGCCAGGGCGTGGCCGAGCGGCGGATTCAGGTGCTGAGCCGCGAACCGCTCGCCGCCTTTCCCGCTTCCCGCAGCCACATGTCGAAGTTAGGCATGGCCGGCGCCCTGTTCGGGTTCTGCGGCGCCATCACCGGCCTGGTGGTCATGACCCTGGATTATCGCGTGCATACCGGCGGCATGCCCTTGATCGCATCTTTTCCGCTGGGCGTAATCACCTATGAAATGACCCTGTTGAGTTCGATTCTGGCCATGCTGCTGACATTATTCATCAACGCCCGTCTGGGCCCCGCCCGGCGCATGGCCGGGCATCCCGAGCTTGATTATGGCGAGGCGATTCTCAGCGTCCATTGTGAAGATCGCCTGCAGGCGCAGCAGGTCCGGGAACTGCTCGCCCGCCTGGATCCCGGCCCGATGGCAACGAAAGTCCGGCAATAAAACAGGAGAAACTGCCTTGTACTGGCCGAACCTCAAACCATATTTTCGCTCACGGCTGCGCCTCTCTTGCGTCCTCACGCTCCTGCTGATCGGCGGGTTGGCCGCTGGGCCCGTCGCCGCCGCCAACGTTGCGGCGACGAATCGGACTGCGGCGAAAGTTGCGGAGAAAAATCGGCCCATGGCTTCTTCACCCGTGCGCCGCCAACCCGCGCCTCCAGTCTTTTCAGACAGCCTGTTGCCGGTTACACCGCAGTCATTGTTTTTCGACAATTGCGCTCCCTGCCACGGTGATCGTGGCGGAGGCCGCATCGGCCCTCGGGTCGCCGCCAGGAACTGGACTGCGAAGGTGTTCAATGCCCAAGTGCGGCAAGGGGGGCTGGTCATGCCCGCGTTTTCACCCGCGCGCATTTCCGATGCGCAGCTGGCCGATATGCTGGCCTGGGTGAACGCGATGCCTGCGCCCCCCGCGGCGGCGCAATTGCCCGCCCCGGACAGCCATGCTCCAGGCGCGGCATTTTTCCAGGCCAACTGTCTCGCCTGCCATGGCGTGGAGGCGCGCGGCGGAATCGCGCCCGGCATTCTCAATACCGCGCTCTCGTATACCCGCTTTCTCGCCCAGGTGCGGCATGGCGGCGGCATGATGCCTGCCTTTGCTCCGGCGCAGATCAGCCCTCTGCAGACTGAACAGATCTACAGCTATCTGCACCCGCCGCCGTCCAGCCCCGAACCCGGCCGCCGGGTCCCCCTGCCGTCGGTGCCCAATTATGTGCAGTTGACGCTGTTTGGCTTCGCCGCCCTGGCGTTATTGGCGCAACTGGGCAGCGAGCATTTGCGCCGGCGCCGCCAGTTGGTCGCGCAGGAACAGGCGCGGCTTCAGGACTGGCTGCCCCAGGAAGAAGACGAGGCCCGCCTGCGCATCCGCATTTTCTAAATAAATTAAGGAATGGTTTTTTCCTGATGTCGCGGCCCGGAGTCCTTGCGACGTGAGTTAGGGCTAACGTCTTCCAACGCCGCGCGGTGCCGCTGTTCGCCGCGCTTGGCCCTTTTCCGGATCATTGCCATCGAGACTTGCGGCATGGGCTTGGGTCTCGGGCTTCCCCATCCATCATGTAAACTGTATATTCTCGCCTTTAAGTCCTACAGCATGGATTTGCAGCGTACTCCCCTGTTTGCCGCTCATCGCCAGTTGCGCGCCCGGATGGCGCCCTTCGGCGGCTGGGAAATGCCCATCGAATATAGCGGCATCCTCGCCGAGCACATGGCGGTGCGCCGCCAGGCCGGCCTGTTTGATGTCAGTCATATGGGCGAAATCATGGTGCGCGGGCCGCGGGCGCTCGAATTGATCCAGCATGTCTGCTGCAATGACGCCGCCCGGCTGAAAATCGGCCAGGCCCAGTATTCCGGGCTGATGACTGAACAGGGTGGTTTTGTGGACGACCTGCTGGTGCACAAGGTCACTGAATCGGAATACCTGCTGGTGGTGAACGCGGGCAATCAGGCCAACGACTTCGAATATATTCAGCAGCACAATCCCATGCGGGCCGAAGTGCGGAACGCCGGCCCGGAATTTGCCCAGTTGGCCCTGCAGGGGCCCAGGGCGCTGGAAATCCTCAAGCCGCTGACTCCATTCCCGATCGCCACCGTTCCCTATTACTGGTTCACGCGCGAGCCCGTTCTCGGCATTCCCGCCTGGATCGCGCGCACCGGCTATACCGGTGAAGACGGCTTCGAAATCTACTGCGCGCCCTCCGATGCCGAAACGCTCTGGTTCGGCCTGCTGGAAAAAGGCCGGGCCGCGGGCCTGCTTCCCTGCGGCCTGGGCGCCCGCAATACCCTCCGCCTCGAAGCCGCTATGCCCCTCTACGGCCACGAAATAGATCTCCACACCACCCCCTGGGAAGCCCGGCTGGGCTGGATCTGCAAACTTTCCAAAGGTGATTTCCTGGGCTGTGCCGTCTTGCGGCAGGCGCAGGCTCAGCCCTTATCGCGTCTGTTATACGGCCTGCGCATGCTGGAGCCCGGCATCGCCCGCGACGGCTATCCCGTGCTGCACAACGGCCGGCCCATCGGCCAGGTCACCAGCGGCGCGCCCGCCCCCGCGCTGGGCGCCAACATCGCTCTCGCTTATTTACCGCCGGAATTTAAAAGCGGCCAGGAAGTCGTGGTGCAGGTCCGCCAGCGCCCGCTCCGCGCCGGCATTGTGGAGCTGCCTTTTTACCGGCGCGCGCAAGCCGCCTGATTTGGAGATCCCATGGAATATCCCGCCAGCTATCAATACACCAAGGAACATGAATGGGCGCTGGTTGAAAACGGCGCCGCCCGCATCGGTATCACCGATCATGCCCAGCATGCGCTCGGCGATATCGTCTTTGTCGAACTGCCCGCGCTGGGCGCCGAGCTGACCGCCGGCCAGGTCCTGGGCACGGTTGAAAGCGTCAAGGCGGTGTCGGATATCTTCTCGCCTCTGGCCGGCAAAGTCGCCGCCGTCAACACCGAACTGGCGCTGAATCCCGAGCTGGTGAATCAGGATCCTCATGGTCGCGGCTGGCTGGTGCAGATTGAACTGACGCCGGACGCGCCCCCGCCCAAACTGCTGAATGCCGCCGAATATGCTGCCTACGTCGCGGAAGAAAACTGATACTTGCCGTATTCGTGTGCCTCATTTCCTCTGTTTCGATTGACCATGCGCTATCTGCCCAAGTCTGAACCTATCCGCCAGGCCATGCTGGCCGAACTCGGCCTCGCTTCGGCGGATGACCTTTTCGCTCATATTCCCCAGGCCTGCCGGCTGCAGCGTCCGCTGCGGCTGGCGGCCGGAATGTCCGAACCGGAAATTCTCGATTTTTTCCGCGCCGCCGCCCGCGACACCGCCCCCGGCCACGCTTCGTTTCTGGGGGCCGGCGCTTATCACCACCACCGGCCGGTGCTGATTGATGCGCTGATTTCGCGCGGCGAATGGTTCACCGCCTATACCCCCTATCAGCCGGAAATCAGCCAGGGCACCTTGCAGGCGATCTTCGAATTCCAGACCATGATCTGCCAGTTGACCGGCATGGATGTGGCCAACGCTTCCATGT
>JAKATS010000085.1 GCA_021818645.1 Acidobacteriota bacterium
AAGCGTTTTTGATCCTGCCGCCATACGATCGAGGTAATCAGCAGATTAATGGAGGAAATGGCGGCGCGCCAGCGCAGTTCTTTCTTGGATTTTTCCAGCCACTTTGCGTGCTGGTTGAACATCGAGTCAATCACGTGGACAAAGGCTTCGTAGGTTGACAGAAAGCCATGCCGTCCGGTCAGCACATATCCTTCGAACCACCCTTCCAGAGTGTGTTCGCTCAGCATTTCCATCACCCGGCCGGTCGGCGCGATTTCGGTGCCGTCGGCATCTTCAGGCTTGATCTCTTCCATCCAGGTTTTCGGGCTGGCCTCGTAAATAGCCGACAGGCGATTGGAGGCCGTTTCATCCGGCCCGAAGACGCGGAAGTTATCCGGGTTGTTTTTCATCACATCGCGCAGGAACTTCGCCGCAATCTCCGTCGCCCCGGCATATTCGCCGCCCGGCTTCGTCACCTTGAAGGCATAATCCCGAAAGTCCGGCATGCGCAGCGGTTTCCGCAGCACGCCGCCGTTGGCATGCGGATTGGCCGTCATGCGCCGCTGCGCGCTGGGCGCCAGCCCCCGCAGTTCCGCCACCGGCGCGCCTTTTTTGTCAAACAGTTCTTCCGGCTTGTAGCTGTGCAGCCATGCTTCGAGCTGGCGCAGATGTTTTGGATTCTCCGCCACATCCAGAATCGGCACCTGATGCGCGCGCCAGAAATCCTCGACTTTATGCCCATCAACTTCTTTCGGCCCTGTCCAGCCCTTGGGGGTTCGCATCACGATCATCGGCCAGTGCGGATAGCCATGCGGACCCCCGCCATGCTTGCCCTCCTGCCGCGCTTCGCGCTGAATGGCGCCAATCTCTTCGATACACCGCTCCAGCGTTGCCGCCATCGCTGGGTGCATCGTCTCCGGATCGCTGCCTTCTACAAAATGCGGGGCCCAGCCATAGCCGCGGAAAAGCCATTCCAGCTCTTCATGTGGAATGCGCCCCAGGATGGTGGGGTTCGCGATCTTGTACCCGTTCAAATGGAGCACCGGCAGTACCGCGCCATCCCGCATCGGATTGAGAAATTTGTTGCTGTGCCAGGCAGTCGCCAGCGGGCCCGTTTCTGCCTCTCCGTCTCCGACCACGCAGGTCACAATCAGGTCGGGATTGTCGAAGGCGGCGCCAAAAGCGTGCGCAAGGCTGTAGCCGAGCTCGCCGCCTTCATGAATCGAACCCGGGGTCTCCGGTGTGCAATGGCTGCCGATTCCGCCCGGAAAGGAAAACTGCCGGAAAAATTTGCGCATCCCCTCCAGGTCCTGGCTCATATGCGGATAAATCTCCGCATACGTGCCCTCCATCCACGCGTGCGACAGCATGGCGGGCGCGCCGTGGCCAGGGCCGGCAATGTAAATCATGTTCAGGTCGTATTTGCGGATGAGCCGGTTCAAATGAACCCAGAGAAAGGTCTGCCCGGGGTCGGAACCCCAGTGCCCGAGCAGGCGCTTCTTGATGTGCGCCGGCTGGAGCGGCTCGCGCAGCAGGGGATTTTCATAGAGATAGATCATCCCGGCGCACAGGTAATTGCAGGCTCGCCAGTAGGCGTTCATAAGGCGGTGTTCTTCCGCATTCAAAGTCTCGGCGGGGACGTGGCGCGGAGCGGCAACAGCCATAATGCACCTCTGGTTCGCGGAAAAGATTTTCTGAATGAAGGGTAGGATGTATCCCGGTGCATGTCCAGATGCAGGCTGGCATGCAATCAGCAATTCATGCCAGGGTTGCGCCTGCCTGCCCTGAATTGCGGTAGATTCAGGATTTTTGCGGTGCCGAGGCAGATGCCGGCGGTTGATTTCACGCCCAGTATGCGCGGTCCAGCGAGCGGTATTGTATGGCTTCCGCCAGATGGGGCGCGGTCAGCGCTTCCGCCCCGGCCAGATCGGCGATCGTGCGGGCGACTTTCAGAATCCGGTCATGCGCCCGCGCGCTCAGCCCCATGCGCACCAGCGCCTGTTCCAGCAGCCGGCCCGAGGCGGCATCCAGTTGGCAGTAGCGCGCCACCTGCCGGGAATTCATCTGCGCATTGGCATAGATATGCTCGCCCGCAAAACGCTCGAGTTGCAGGTTGCGCGCGGCGCGCACCCGCTCGCGAATGCTGCTTGAGCTTTCGCCCGGTGTTCCCGTCTGGCGCAGTTCCTGATGCTTGACCGCGGGCACGTCAATATGCAGGTCAATGCGGTCGAGCAGCGGGCCGGAAAGGCGCGAGACATAGCGCTGAATCTGCAGCGGCGTGCAGTGGCATTCCCGCGTGGGGTCGTGATGATAGCCGCACGGGCAGGGATTCATCGCCGCCACCAGCATGAAGCGCGCGGGAAAGCTCACCGCCATGGCGGCGCGCACTATCGCCACCCGGCCGTCTTCCAGCGGCTGGCGCATCACTTCCAGCACGGTGCGGGGAAATTCCGGCAGCTCGTCCAGAAACAGAACCCCATTGTGCGCCAGCGACACTTCTCCGGGCCGCGGCACGCTGCCGCCGCCGATCAGCCCGGCATCGGATATGGTGTGATGGGGAGCGCGAAACGGCCGGTGAGCCAGCAATCC
>JAKATS010000081.1 GCA_021818645.1 Acidobacteriota bacterium
ATGGGCCGGCTGATTCCCGCCGGAACCGGGCTTGAGCACTATCGCAACCTGCGGCTGATCGGCGAAGAAGCCGAAGAACAAGCGGCGCTGGAAGCGGTGGTGCCTCCCTCACCCTATGAAGAGGCGGAGCGGGCGCTGGAGCTGTTCCGCTCCGAACCCGACAACGACAACGAAAGCGACGAACTGCTGGAAGCAGAATAAAGAAACCAGCAGCGGTTACGTATATTTCCAGCCGGCGCCGCGAACCGCGGCGCCGGCTGTGTTTTACAGGATGCATTGGGCCTGGAAACACTCCCCGCTTTCCTGCTGCCGCCTGGCCATCACCGGCTTGTTAAACTGATAAAACATGCTGGAATTGAGCCGGTTATGCCGGCTGTTTTCAGGAGACATTTATGAACGAGACGGAAACCACGACATCTTCACCGGCCGCATCTTCTCCCGCAGCGCGCTGGACAGGCTGGATATTAAGCGGCCTGATCACCGCGTTTTTGTTATTTGACGCAATCGGCAAAATTCTTTATACCGCGACAAATGCGGCCGCGGCCGGAAAGATGGGTTACAGCAAAGCTGAAATCATCGGCATCGGCATCGCGCTATTGACCAGTACCATTTTATATATACTGCCGCGCACGGCTTTCTGGGGCGTGGCGCTTTTGACCGCGTATCTGGGCGGAGCGGTTGATGCCATGGTGCACAGCGGTTTAGCGGGCGGAATCGGGTTTCCGGTCGCGGTTGGAATTCTGGTCTGGATCAGTCTTGGGCTGCGCGATCCGCGCCGGCGAGTGTGGCTGCAAAATCTTTTCTGCTGACGGCGTGAGTTGAAACGGGTGAGAATTAACCGGTGTTGCGCAGACCGGCGGCGATGCCCTGGATGGTCAGCAACAAGGCATGGTTCTCCAGCCGGGAGAGCTGGGCTCCATGAGCGTGTTTACGGGCCAGCAGTTGGGTTTGCAGGTAACTGAGCGGGTCCACATAGGGATTGCGCAAGCGAATGGAGCGGCGCAGCACCGGATTGCGGGCCAGCAACTGTTTTTCGCCGATGATGATGCGCACCGCGCGGCAGGCGCGCTGATATTCCTCATTCAACCGCGCGGCCGTGCGCAGGGCGCTTTCCGGGTGAGGCGCAGCGGCGGCGTATTGACGCAAAATGCGCATATCCGCTTTGGCCAGCGACATTTCGGCATTATCCAGCAAATCCCGGAAGAACCACCATTGCCGGTACATTTCGCGCAGCAGAGCGCGGGTGGCGGGCCGGCGCAGACCGGGCAGCAGGGCGCTGCCCAAGCCATACCAGGCGGGCATGAGGGCCCGGGCCTGGGTCCAGGCAAAAACCCAGGGAATGGCCCGGAGCTGTTCAAAGTCCTGCCGGCTGCCGCGAAACGTGGGGCGTGAACCGATATTCAGATCGCCCAGCTCGCGGATGGGGGTGGCTTCCCAGAAAAAGCGCATGAGGTCGGGGTCGCGCGGCACCAGAGCCTGATATGCCGCCAGCGCGCGCTGGCTGAGATCCTCCAGACAGGAATGCCAGGCCATGGTTGCGGCATCGGCGGGCAATGCGGCAGCATGAACCTCGGCGGCATGCGGCAATACCAGTTCCAGTTCGCGCGCCCGGTGCCGGATGAGGCCGGACAAGGCCAATTCCAGATTGCGTTCGGCCAATACCGGGTCGCCGTATTTGCTGTGAATAACTTCGCCCTGCTCGGTGATGCGCAGGCGGCCCTGCACAGTTCCCGGCGGCAGGGCCAGAATGGCCTCATAGGCGCGGCCGCCGCCGCGGGCCACGGTGCCGCCGCGGCCATGGAAAAACTCCAGAACAACGCCGAATTTACGGCCCATGGCCGTCATTTCGCGCTGCGCCTGGTAGAGCCGCCAGTGGGAACTCAGATAGCCGCCGTCTTTATTGCTGTCGGAGTACCCCACCATGATCTGCTGGCGATGGCCACGGCCGGCCAGATACTGGCGATAAGCAGGGTCGCGGAACAAGTGCTCCAGCACACGCGGGGCATTGGCCAGATCGTCCACCGTTTCAAAGAGCGGAACGGGGTGAATTTCCAGCCGCAAATCGCCTGAGCCGGAGACCGTCGCCAGACCGGCCTGCGCCGCCAGCGCAATCACGGCCCAGACATCGCCGGCATGGCGGGTCATGCTGATGACATAGTTTTCGATCACTGCCGGACCGGCCGACTGGCGGGCCGCGGCCATGGCTTCAAACAGACCGAAAACAGCCGCGGCCGCTTCGGGCCGAGGCCAGGCCGGCGGCGCCAGCGCCCATTGGCGATAAAGATATTGGGCCTGCTCGGCTGTCTGCGGAACGGGTTCGCCGCTCAGGGCCGCCAGGGCGGCGGAGTGAGCGGCGCTGTTGTTGCGCACATCCAGCCGGGCGAGATGAAAGCCGAAGCAGTTGAGAATCACCTGGAGATGCTCGACCCGTTCGGCCGCGCGCCGCGCGGCCGGGGCCGGCGCCGGGCCGCCACGCAGGGCAAGGCGCAGCAGTTCCAGATCCACGTTCCACTAGGTGGGCACGACCACCCCCGCCACGGGCTGCTCCCCTTTCGCCGCCAGCGGCT
>JAKATS010000107.1 GCA_021818645.1 Acidobacteriota bacterium
TAGTCCCAGTCCGAACATCAGGCTGAAAAAAGTGGCCAGGCTTGGAATCAGGTTCATCTCGCGCCTATTTTAACCCTGAGCCGGGAATGAATTCGAGGCGGGATTATGCAATCCGGCGGAAAATTTCCCTGGTTTGAAACGTACGGTTTGACCCCATTCCATAACTCCGGCTAAAATTTAACTTTAATGCCGCTGCATGCCGGCTTCGGACGGAAGCGGCGGTCAAAACCCGCCCCACCGGGCGGCAGAGGACTTCCAGGCTTTTCCCGGACGCAATGTCTCACATTTTTTCGCAACTGAACCAGCTTTTGCTGGGCAGCATCCCCACGATTGTGATTTTTTTACTGCTCCTGTTCTTTCTCAGGGCAGTTTTATACGCGCCCCTGCGGCAGACGCTGGCTGAGCGCCGGGGGCGCACCGAAGATCGCATGAACGCGGCCCGGCAGCTACTGGAACAAGCCACGGCAGCGGCGGCGCGCCATGAAGCCGCGTTGCGGGAGCAACAGTTGGCCGGCTATCAACGGCTGCAGGAATTACGCCGGCAGGCATTGCGCCAGCGAAGCCAGCAACTGGAAACGGCCCGGCAGGAAGCGATGCGTCACCTCGCCGCCGCCACCGCCGAACTGGCCGAAGAATCCCAAGCCGCCCGGCTCAGCCTGCAAAATTCGGCCCAGCAAAATGCGGAACAAATTCTCGCCGCGCTGTTGCCCCACGCCAATGGAGCCCAGGCATGACATCGGCCCTATTCCAGCCCATTCTTTTCCCCGGCACGGAGCCACGGGCTTTGGCTCTGGCGGATCTCAATCCCCGCAAGCTTAGCTTGTGGCTGCATTGGCTGGCTGGGCGGCTGGACGTAGCGCCCCACACGCTCTGGGACGCTGTGAACCTGCTCAATTTTCTGGCCATGGCGGGGCTGCTGTATTGGGTTTTATTCCGCTTGAAAAATTGGACTCTGCCCGGCTTTCTGCGCCGGCGCGGCGAACAGATTCAAACCGGCATGCGCGATGCGGCAACAGCCCATCGCGAAGCGGAAATCCAGTTTCAGGCAGCTCAGGCCCGGTTGGCGGGCCTGGAACAGGAATGCCGTGCTTTGCGGGATGCAAGCGAGGCGCAGGCCCAGGCCGAATACCAGCGGCTCCTCGAGGCGGCGCGGCAGGAAGCCGATCAGATTGCGGCGCGGGTCCGCCAGGAAATTGACGCCGCGGCCCGCTCCGCGCGGCAGCAGTTGCGGCAGTATGCGGGCGAGCTGGCGGTGCAGCTGGCCGAACAGCAGGCCCTGCGCCAGATGACCCCGGAACTTGACGAAGCCATCGTGCGGCAGGGATTGGAGGAGCTGGCGCGGCGTGCCCCGCGGGCCTGAACCGCCCGGCGCAGTCCCCCGCCCATCCCCTTATGCATACCGCTCTCGACCAACCCTACGCCGTGGCGCTGCTCGAACTGGCGCAGGCCGGCCGGCTGGACGCCGTCGGCTTTCTCCGCGACCTGGACGCGGTTCGCGCCTGGCAGCAGCAGGTGCCGGCGCTCCGGCAGATCCTGGAAAATCCGGCCCTGCCGGTGCAGGAAAAAGCCGGCGTGATTCGCCAGTTGTCTCAGGCGGCCGGGCTGGCGCCTTTGACCCGCAATTTTCTGCTGGTGCTCAACGCGCGCGGACGCTGGCCGCGCCAGGAAAATATTCGGGGGGCATTTGAAGACGCCTGGCGAGCCGCCTCGGGCCGGGTGCGTGCGCAGATCATGACCGCGCGGGAGTGGTCGGAGACGGAACGGCAGCAATTGGCAGCGCGGCTGAGCCAGCTCCAGGGCTTGCAGGTGGAAGGCGAGTTTCATGCGGATGCCGGTCTCCTGGCCGGTTTCCGGGCCCGGGTGGGCGACACGGTCTATGACGGCAGCCTCCAGGGCCAACTGGAGCGCATGCGCCGGCATTTGCAGGCGCTCTGAGCCGGCCAGACGCGAGCCGGGGCTGTGCCCTGGTCTCCGCCGCCGGCGCGATCGAATGGCATGAACGGATTCTGTTATGGCGACATTACGCGCTGATGAAATTTCTGGCATACTGCGCAGCCAGATCGAAAATTACGACGCCGCGCTGGCGGTGGATGAAGTCGGCCGGGTCCTCACCCTGGGCGACGGCATCGCCCGCATCTACGGCTTGTCCAAGGTGATGGCCGGCGAACTGCTTGAGTTTCCGCACGGCGTAGTCGGCATCGCCATGAACCTGGAAGAAGACCAGGTGAGCAGCGTCACCCTGGGCGACTACACCGCCATTCGCGAAGGCGATCCCGTGCGCCGCACCGGACGCATCATGTCGGTGCCGGTGGGCGATGAGTTGATCGGCCGCGTGGTGAATGCCCTCGGCCAGCCGCTCGACGGCAAGGGCGCCATCGCCACCTCCCGCTTCAACCCCATCGAACGCCTGGCCCCCGGCGTGCTTGACCGGCAGCCGGTGCGCGAGCCGATGCAGACCGGGCTCAAGGCGATTGACGCCATGATCCCCATCGGGCGCGGCCAGCGCGAGCTCATCATCGGTGATCGCCAGACCGGCAAAACCGCCGTCGCGCTCGACGCCATTCTC